>JAPLFV010000376.1:0-636 GCA_026390495.1 Pseudomonadota bacterium
GAAGCAGGATGAGTTAAATGAAACATAGGATCTTGTTTTTTTATGAGGAGAATAAATATGGCGAGTAAAGTTCAGGTCATTAGCCATTCGGAAGTCATTCATCTGCAGCAGGAATCCGGTGCGATTTCTGTCATTGATGTCAGAGAAGTGGATGAGTTTCAAGATGTGAGATCTCCCTTGGCGATAAACTTTCCATTGAGTCGCTTTGATCCGGTGAAGTTGGCGGAAAGATATCCTCGGCAGCAAACTATTTATGTCCTTTGTAGATCCGGTCGTCGATCTCTGCAAGCGGCCGAAATTTTGGTCGCGAATGGATTTCAATCTGTTTTCAACGTCGAAGGTGGAATGCTGGAATGGGAAGCATCTGGACTCCCTGTGGCACGAGGACGCTAAGTAGGAATCCTAGGCTCGTCCACAAAGATGAGTCTACTTTTAGAGTGATTTAGGGCCTAGATTATTTAATCGTTTCTTTAGTTTTTGTGCATATGAGTGGGCAGCCAAATCCAATCCAATGAAATCTAAATTTTTCAACTCGTGGATTTCTTCGTAGGTGAGGTTGTACGGCGAGAGAGTGGTTTCAGGATCGGAGATAAATGATTCTCTAAAGATTTTGTCCGTGTACAACTTTGCTAAAAC
>JAPLFV010000376.1:685-10316 GCA_026390495.1 Pseudomonadota bacterium
TATTTTGGAGTCGACCTCTCTTTAAGCATTCGCGGGCTTGGCTGATCTCATTTAAAAGCACTTCAAATTTTGGGTAGTTTCCGTCTCGTTCAATGATAACGGTAACAGGTTGATTCGTGAAAGTCGCAAAGAGTTCGAGCATCCAAAAAATGTCATTGGGAACACTGTGCAGGTGATCATCCAGGAGTCTTCTTTTTGAATGCTCGCTTGTATTTTGGATGCCATTATTGAACTGATGCTCAATCCATTTGCCACCACTTAAGTGGATGATATCAACTGATTCTAATGGGAACTGGAACATGAACTGTATGGGATCTAGTCCTTGATTGATGGCATTTGCATAGAGGTTGTGTAGATCAAGCAGAACTCTAGCTCCAGAATTCTTTATGATCTGCTTGGTCCAAGTCGGCTCGGAGTAGCTAGACGTTGGGGGAGCTATTAGCGTTGCAATGTTTTCAAGATGCGGCATTGAGCCAATAGTTTTATGAACAATCGCGATATTTCTGAGTGTGCCGTCAATGGTCGCATCCGTTCTCGGCGGCGCTGCTAAATGTCCGATTTCGATGCCACCAGCTCTTACAAAGGCTAAATGTTCAGACCAAATTTTAGGGTTCATCTTATCAAGAAACTTGGCAAGCTTTGTTAGATGTGTTTGATCAACTTCGTGGCTCGAGGCTAAACCCAGACCAACGCCGTGATACATGACCTCGACCTGTGATTCCAAAAATTTAAGAGTCTCCAAGGACTTTGAATTTAAGAAATTGTCGATTATCACTTCGACGACGTCAATCTCTTGAAGGTTCATCAAAATTTTGGAACTGATTTCTGGCCTCCAGCCAAGGCCGACGCGATCCTTCATGATTCAATCACCGCATCCCCCGCAGCCGCTGCATCCTCCGCCGCAGCCTGAGCTAGAGCTTGAGCAACTAGAGCTTATAAAGTTGTCTGCAGAGATATCAAATGATGCGTCACTGTTGCTGGCAGATTGGTAACGGATTTTAGGTTTTGAGTCACTGATAAGAGCATTCAAAAATGGAAATTTCGAACTGGGAAGAATACTAAGTCCAAAGACGGCCGCCGCCAATGTCGCTTCATTGGTGGCACCTCCTGGGGTAAGGGACTCTCGTCTTTTAAACAAATCATTCAATAAGGCTCTTAAGCCATTGACTGATATTCGACCATTAACAGTGGTAGATTGATTGAAGTTCATAAAGAGAGCTATCCAAGAGACTATAAGCGCGATAACAAGAAAACCGAAATTATTGTGCCCTGTGGCGATTGCAACTATGATTTTTTTAATTCCAATATAGCTGATAAATGCAAGACAAGGCAGTGTGACCATGAGACGTAAGTTAATTGTTTTTCGCCTCCGCGATCGAGGTTTCGTGTCGCAAATGATCTAGGATTTTTCGCTCTACTGGGCGGGTTGCAATCGTTGACGATAGATTTTCTGGCGTTTTAATTTTGCCATTTTTATATTCTAAAAGCGACCGGTCTACTAACGAGAAAATGGCTATTCGAATACCTTCGAGAATACCGCCACGAATGATAGCAATCTTGTATGGATCAGTTAGGTCAATCTTAGGACGATCCTTTATGCTTTCCAAAAAATTGATAAACCCTCCCTGGAGGGTGAGAGCGAAGGCAATAAGAAATCCGAATATGAATATAAATACTTCACCACGTATATGGAAAAAGTCCATATTTATATTTCCTTGGACATGGCTTGAATGACGTGACTAATTTTTTCAGTGATATTTAACAGTTGGATGACTGTAAAGGTACCTTCCCCCGGTGGAAGAGTTTTCTGCTCACGCGATGCAGACATGTTTGAAATAATGCGGTCCGAATCAGGCCAATTTAACGTAGAAAGAAGTTTTTGGAAGGCGTCTTTTGGGTGTTCGAAAATTTGGCCTTCTAGTTTTAGAATGTTCGCAGCAATAACGCGTATTGCAGAAGTAATGTCGGCAACAAGAGGTGTTAATTGCTCCTCACGGAGGCTCGTCAGCAGATAGCGCTCTCTTAAACGCAGGGTCAAATTGAGGGACTCCTGCGCTAGCCGATTGAGTGTGGCTGCCTTGCTGGGCTGATGGTCGATGAAAATATCTGGGCCGTAAAGATTTACATGCCGTGCATTCATATCATTAAATTTGACCGCAAAGAGATGGGCGAATTGAGATATTTCCTCTGCTTTCAACAGCAATAACTTTAACTGAATGGTTGCGTGTTTGATGCGAAATTGCTCTCGAATCTGATCTGCCTTATCAAAAGATAGCTGATTTAGCACGACAGCTAGATTGACATCCGAGGTGGGGCGCAGGCGCCCTTCGGCAGCGGAACCAAAAATGAAAATTGAATAGCAATCGTTTCCAAAGGTGGAAATGACATACTCAACAAACTCCGATATTTGCGTTTGCTTTGAATGGTCAATGTTGAGGTTGGTAAGATTTGGGTGCATCTTAATTGAAAGATTTTCTGAGTTGAATGGTTTCTAATAATTCAGAGTTTTGATGGGCGAGTAAAGCTTAGTAGTTTTGACTTGCTCCATCTGAACAAACCTGTGAGGTTGACATTTTGAATGCGCCGCAAACATGAATCAATAAACCTAACTTGCCTTTTTTTGCTTTGCGAAAGCGACAGCAGGATTCTGAGAAGGGGCTGGCTTTGTTACGGGTGCACGCTGATGCTCAATCAAAACATCTCGAAGGTCGTCGTAGCATTCATCGCATATGGATGCCCCGACTAATTTTTTGTCTAGGTCCCCGTGGGCAACCAAAGTGGCTATGGCTTGGTCGCTGAAATCTCGAGGACGAAGCTTAGATTCGCCCTCACATTTTGGACATTTTGAGCTGTTCAAAGACATAGTTCACTCCCTTGATGACCAAAAGGGCTTACGTTCCGTGTAAGCCGCGCCGCAATTGACTTGCAGCAGATCCTGAAAATATACGTAATTTTGTGTAGTTAGCTCCCCTTCAGATTACTATATCAGCAAAGTGATGTAAAGCCCCCGGCAAGTGATTCCGAATTTGCCTAAGAAATAGGTTGCCTAACAATGCGATTTTCAATATGATTCCGCCCTTAAAGCGAACTCTCACTAGGAATCCGCACCATACGGATCCATTAACTGGAGCAAAGAAAATGAAAAAAGACATTCACCCGAACTACCGCCCAATTGTGATTAAAGATGCGTCCAGTGACTGGAGCTTTTTAACACGTTCAACTGCTAAGACATCTGAAACTGTAAAATGGACAGACGGAAAAGAGTATCCTTGCATTACTGTTGAAACAACAAGTGCATCTCATCCATTTTTCACAGGTAAAACCAAAGCAGTCGATACTGCTGGTCGCATTGAGAAATTCAAACGTAAATATGAAAAAGCAGGCGCGAAAGCCTAGTAGTTGATTAAAAATTAGTCTAACATCCCTCGCTGATGATCATGCAGCGGGGGTTTTTTATTTTCTAATAAAAAACCTTTTAAGAAGAAATTCTAGTCACTTGAATCCAATTTGGCGAACCTGTAAAAAAAACAACTGGAATATCAATGCTATTATATGCACATTAGGCCGATCATATAAGGAAAGACCAAAGAGTGGAAAAACAATATTTAGTCATCGTCGAGTCTCCAACAAAGGCAAAAACCATACGCAAGTTCTTGCCTAAGAACTTCATTGTGGAAGCAAGCGTGGGGCACATCCGCGATTTGCCTCAGTCCGCTGCTGATACTCCTCTAAAATATAAAAAAGAGCCCTGGGCAAGACTTGGGATTAATGTCGATCAAGATTTTGAGCCCCTCTATATTATTCCAAAAGACAAAACAAAAATTATCGCAGATTTGAAAGCGAAGCTAAAAGATGCCGATGAACTTTATCTTGCGACTGACGAAGATAGAGAAGGGGAGAGTATTTCTTGGCATTTGACCGAGATTTTGAAGCCTAAATGTCCCGTTAAACGAATGGTGTTTCATGAGATTACAAAATCGGCCATTGAATCCGCGCTTAAGCATACTCGGCAGGTCGATGTAAAGTTAGTGCGGGCCCAAGAAACAAGGCGAATCCTAGATCGCCTCGTTGGATTTACAGTGTCACCTGTTTTATGGAAGAAGGTCGCTTTTGGCCTATCAGCAGGACGAGTTCAGTCCGTGGCCCTCCGTCTGATGGTTGAGCGTGAGCGTCAACGTATGAGATTCAAGAAGGCCAATTATTGGGATGTCCTCGCTGACGTGGCGTTTTCAGGTAAAAACTTTGATGCTCGATTGATAGCAATTAAAGACAAAAGAATTGCTCAAGGGAAAGACTTCGATGAAACCACGGGAATGTTGAAGGAAGCAAAAGATCTTTTGGTTCTCGGTGAAAAAGAGGTTCAAGCAATTATTGGTCGCGTCAGTAAAGCTGCCTGGACCGTAACGAGCGTTGAAGAAAAGCAGTCGACGTCAAAACCAAGTGCTCCGTTTATTACCTCCACACTTCAGCAAGAAGGAAGTCGCAAATTACATCTTTCAACTCGGGATGTCATGCGAACGGCCCAAAGTCTTTATGAACAAGGTTTTATAACCTACATGAGAACTGATTCTCCGAATTTATCTCAGGATGCACTTGCTGAAGCTCGCGTTATTGTTGAGAAGACTTACGGAAAAGATTATTTGTCGGATGCTCCTAGGCAGTTTACTGCGAAGTCAAAAGGAGCGCAGGAGGCCCATGAAGCGATAAGACCTGCTGGCACTTTTACCCCACCTGAGAAGACTGGTCTTACTGGTAAAGAATTGGATTTGTACACACTCATTTGGCGTAGGACTTTGGCATCGCAAATGTCTGAAGCCCAAAAGAGCTCAATGTCCGTTAGAATATCTGCAGATGACGCTACTTTTTCTGCAACTGGAACTAAAATAGTATTCCCTGGATTTTTAAAAGCATACGACGAGGGGCTTGAATCTGGTGATGCTTCTTGGGGTACAGAGGCATTGTTGCCAGCTCTTAAAACTGGCGATGCATTATCTTTGAAAGAAGCAGCCGCTCAAGCGCACGAAACTAAACCACCAGCAAGGTTTACCGAAGCGAGTATCGTTCAGGCGATGGAAAAAGCCGGAATTGGCCGTCCGTCGACCTACGCGAGTGTCATTTCGACTTTGCTTGATCGAAAGTATGTTCTTAGAAATAGTGGTGCATTGGTCCCTACATTTACAGGATTTGCGGTAACTCAACTCTTGGAAAAGCATTTTGATAATCTTGTAGATCTTGAGTTTACGTCTAAAATGGAAGAAAGCCTTGATGAAATTGCCGAGGGTCAATTAGACCATTTGAAATATCTTAAAGAGTTCTACCTGGGTAAAAAAGGTCTCAAAGAGATTACGGATCAGAAAGACAAAGAAATTGGAATGGAGAATTAGAAGTTCGCATAGGTCGTTTTGGACCTTATTTGGCGAAGGTAGACGAAAAAGATGAGGATACAGGGGTTTTCGCTTCTATACCTGACGATATTGCTCCCGCAGATCTCGATCTTGAAATGTCTCATAAAATTATTGCTGCGAAGGCCGCAGGTCCCAAGTCAATTGGAAAATATCCAGAAACCGGTGACGATATTTTTGTGATGTTAGGAAAGTATGGCGCATATCTTCAAGTTGGAAAAGTAAGCGAAGATAAGAAGGCTCCAAAACCTAGGAGAGCCTCCATTCCGCGTGAACGAGATGTCAATAGCATTACTATGGAAGAGGCCTTGAAATACCTTAGTTTGCCACGCGATCTTGGCAAGCATCCTGATAATGGTGAGTTAATTACAGTCTACGATGGGCGCTTTGGTCCATATGTGAAGGCTGGAAGTGATATGAGATCTTTGAAAAAAACTGACGATAAGTACACGATCGATTTTGCACGTGCATTAGAACTACTGCGGGAAGAGAAAAAAGGTCGGTTTGGTGCAAAATTAATAAAAGATCTTGGAGTTCATCCTTCCAATCAGAAATCCATGGGAATATTTGAAGGCAAATTCGGACCCTACATAAAGGTGGGGACGGTTTCAATATCGCTGCCGAAAGACGCGGACCCGAGCGCATTTTCGTTGGAGCAAGCGATTGTTCTGGTAGGCGATAAGGTGGCCACTAAAGGCGGAAAGAAGTCCTCCAAAAAGACTGCAAAGGCTCCATCGGATAAGCAGCAGGCCAAAGCGACAACGCCGACAGGAGAAACACCCAAGAAAGCGGTAGCTAAATCAAAGTCTAAATCTAAGGCTTCTGTCACCCTTTAGATTTTGGAAACCATTGATCGCCCGGATCATTCTCTTTATTTGGGCCTGCAATCCAAGTTTACAATCTTTGTAAACCGTTGAGAGCGATCTGAAATTTGATTGATCATGGATGATTTTTTCTCATAGATTTGAGTAATTGGCTTTTTTTGAATAAAATAAAAGAATGCTAAACGATGCCAACTTACTATTTTTCTCACCATCTTTTTATTGGATGGAAAGCCAAATGGATTGGGTTAATACCTGGTTTATGGCCTTTCTTCCCATAATTTTGGCAAAAGTTCTTTTTGTTCGTTTCAAGTTGAAGATAAAAGCCAAAGACAGCATGTTTTTTACAGAGGCGATCGGATTGCCGTTTACATTTATGCAACCGGTCGTTTTTTGGAAATCCTTGGTCGCAATGGATTGGATTGGATTGGAATGCTGCTAACAGTTTGGTGGGGAGCTGGCTATGTCTTTGTCATTTTTCTGGTGCTAAGATCAAAAATGACATCGACGAAGATCAATTGGAAGCCAACGCGCGTGGCAATTTCTTGGCTTTGTAAGTTTTACTATCTGATCTATGTCGCAGTTGCTTTCTATTGGGGTATGCCGAAATTGGTTTTTGTTATGAGTGCTTGGATAGCAAGCGATCAAATTGAGAAGTGCTTTGCATCACTTGACGCTGATCGAACTAGAAGAACATTTCATGACTTTTGGCTGTTTAGAATCATGTATCCACTGTTCCTGTTGTCACCTTTTGCATTGGGACTCCAGATCCACTTCCAAATTTATGGGGTTTTACTGCTTATACTATGGTCTCTTGGGATTCTATTTGTCTGGAAAAGAGGCCATTTTATGTCGCTACCAGATGATCCTAGTTTGTTAAGAAATATGACTTATTATGTCACAGGTGTTCAAGAGTAATCAGATTCAGTTTGCGACCGTTCGCGAGGATCCCCAGATTGAGTTTGAGATCTTCAAACGACATAATGTTAAAAATCCTCTTATTGTAGGGTCGGGCGGATGTACGTTGTTCAGTCTAATGGCGAAGTTTTCTGGTATCCAGTTCACAGTTGTCGAACCTAACTCCGCTCAAATAGACCTAATACAACGAAAATTAAGTGTTCTACAGAAGACCTCGACCCCAAATCTAGAGCAGTTCGGGGTTTCAGAGAATAGGCGAGGCGCAAAGTTTGCTGAATTCATTGAATGCGGCAACTTTGAATCCTTGTTTCGAAACTTTCGCAATTTTATTTTTGAATTTGTCATCGAACCCGATGAATTAAAAAAAATGACTTTAAAAAGAAATCAAAAATTATTGCGTACGTTGTTTTCTCATCCCTATTGGGACGTGGCCTTTCAATTGTACTTTTCCGACTCACTTTTGAGAGCTATGTTTGGACCTGCCGCTATTCAGCACGCTCCCAAAAATTCCTACCCAAATTATTTTAAACACAAAATTGAAGTCGGCCTCTTAAGGAGTGATGCAAATATAAATTATTTTTTGCACCACATTCTCTTCGGTCATTATTTTGAGAACCCGAGGGCATTACCAGTCTATCTTCAAACAAAAGTTAAAGATACACATAGAATTACCTTCGATAACCGAACATTGCAAAAGATTGATACATTTTCTAAATTTGACTTTGTTGGTCTTTCAAATATTTTTGATTGGAGTTCAAGTTCAGATATCCGTCGAATTGCTGACCGATTGCGCAGGGAGTTGGCAACTGATTCGATAGTCCTTTACAGGCAATTGAATAATAAAAAGGATCTAAGACACTATTTTGGGCGCAATTTTAAATGGCAATCATCCACTGCAGGTAAATTGTTTGGTAAAGACAGAAGTTTGTTTTATGACTCATTGAGTATAGGGGTGAAAGATTGAAAGACTTTGATACATTGATTACATCGGTACTTAACGATACAAATTTTAGGCAAAATCAATATTTTAAATCCTTGCGGGATGGATCTTTTGAAAAACTTGATTTTATAGAAACTCAGATTCAGTTCTATTTTGCGGTTGTTTTTTTTAGCCGACCAATGGCGGCCTTGGCTGCCAAAATTCCAACAGCGGATATGCGCATTGAGATTCTTAGAAATGTCTGGGACGAGCATGGTGAAGGCCAGCTTGGCCACGGTCACGGAAGTACATTTTTGGAATTTTTGAATCGTATCGGTGGTATTTCAAAGGCCGATGTCGAAGCCCGAAGTCTTTGGCCAGAAGTTAGAATTTTTAATACCTGTCTATCAGGAACATCGGTTCTCGATGAATATGTTGTCGGTGTGGGGATGCTGGGAATCATTGAGAGAATGTTCTCAGAAATATCAGCTGAGATTGGTAAGGGCATTATTGAAAGAAAATGGCTTACAGAAGAGACGATGATTCATTATAAATTGCATGAGAAGTTAGATATACGCCATTCAGATGATTTTTTTGAAGTTCTTAGAACTCCATTCGCAGCATCTTCACATAACAGGTATCTCATCGAGCAAGGACTGCGGATGGGTGCGACAGTTTTTAATGATCTATACGCAGGTCTTTTTCGTTCGAGGAGTCGCCGGTCGATGATGGATGAAGCTCTTCTCCCGTCGAGTCGTCCGTGAAAAACCATAAACTGCGCTTCCTGTCAGTCCAAGGTGCCGACCTAGATCAGTATAGTTTGAAGTTACAGGAACTTGAAAAAGAATTTTGCTATCCATTTGGAGATGAATTTTTTCGAATTGATCATGGTCGTAACTATTTTAATTTTTTTCGGGCTATTGGCAAGCCTACGTTCAAACTGGCTCTGTTTGAAGATCGGATTGTAGGCTGTGGTGCGGGTGTGTGGCGACAGATTCCCCATAAAAATGGCTTTATTGATGCGTGGTACCTTTGCGATTTGAAAGTTTCTCGTGATTTTCAAAATTATCGGATCCCCAAAAAATTGTTGATGACCGGATTATTTTTAGACTACATCAAATGTCAGAGGGGATATGCAATTTCGATGAATCCTGCACATGGCACTAATAGGATTGTGACTCTTTTGTCTAAACATTTTTTATTGCCGTTCAAACAGGTTGGCACTCTAAATTTTTATTCTCTCAGTTATGCAGAGATTATGAGAACAATGGGTGACGATCCAATATTCTTTAGTGATTGCCGTTTCAAGAATATTAGTGATTGCAAGGATCTAGTCATGATGAAATCGGGTCTTTCCAGGCCTCTTTTGCATTTTACGGCCAAAGACTTGCAAACA
The DNA here is from genome assembly GCA_026390495.1 of Pseudomonadota bacterium. Lineage (GTDB taxonomy): Bacteria > Bdellovibrionota_B > Oligoflexia > Oligoflexales > RGVZ01 > CAMDKS01. The sequence goes on from JAPLFV010000376.1 coordinate 10,142, forward strand.
TACACAGCTTTTTCTCCTACCGAAAGGTATACTCATCTATTTTGCTGCATTGAGGGCAGTGAAAAAAATCATTTTTTTCAGCATCGCTTTTCCAAGTCCGGGTCCGCGAGTATCATCGGACATCGAATGAATCACATAGATTGGTCCTTTATTGAGACTAGTGAGATATAGCCCA
>JAPLFV010000123.1 GCA_026390495.1 Pseudomonadota bacterium
AGCAATATCGATGATAAGAGTCATTACAAATCATTCATAACAATTAGAAGATGACTTGAGGCACTTATGTACAATAGACCCGATTTTTCAGTTCTGACTGGTTTTGTAGCGCAAAGCGTACTTCTACTAGGTTGCCTGCAAGCTTGCGGAAACAAAGTTGAAACCGGCCGAAATGAAGATCCCTCAGAATGGCCAAAATCGACAGAACTTTCAGGAGATGGTGGTCAGGAACCTCCGAAAAATCCACAAGACAATGTTGCCAACAACGGATCCAAAGCAAAATGCTTTACGACTGAAAGTGAAACACTTCCATCAAAACTAAAAGACATATGCGCGACCGTTGTTTCTACTAATCCTCGACTTGAGAAAATCAATCAGTACCTCTGCACAAAAAAGCTTTTTGTCGGAAATCTGAAGCAACCTACCTGTGGATGGAATGGCGACGCAAATCTAGTTTCAAAATACTATCATCGATATGAACTAGAACCTGATAATAGTGGAAATGATTACGAAGATGTACACGCAACAATCGTTCACGCTTCTGTCTCGGCCAAGCAGTTTGTAGATATTGTTCGACTTGCGTTTCAAGATTTCCAGGCATTTAATAGCAAGGGATTGAAGTGGGTTCGCGGAACAAAATCAAATTCAAATCTCAACAATGGAACCTTCGAATCTGGAATTGATTATGCATTTCGGGCTGAAACGGAAGCCTACCCTTTTGGCTACAACGGCAGGATCCAATTATTTGAAATCGATAACTCTACCTGGCTTCATCTCAATTATTCGACGACGGATCATCAACGAATCTCACATTTTTCACAGGCCACGATTTATTCAAAAATCTCAGAAACCAATGCACTTGTCTTTAAATTGGAACACAAGAAGATTGAAAGCACAGGACTCTATACCCGTGTAAAAAAGACTGCCTATGATGCCGCAATCGACTTCATGACTGATATGCACTCAAACACTAAAGTGATCTCAGGAGGCGCGCTATGAAGGCCATCAAGCAATTTTCTTTACCTTGCTCTACGCTTACAATTCTTTGTTTAGGGTTTAGTAGTTGGATCACAGGTTGTGGCCTTGAGCGTGGTAGTAAGTATGATGGGGATAAAGATTTTGGAAGGCAAACGACCAACCAAGATGATGGTAACAACGATACTGGTTTGGAGAATCCGCCGACTCCATCTCCAAAACCCAGTGATGGGCCGGATGTCGATACAACTCCCGTCGAACCAGAGGATCCCCAAGACGCTATTTTAGGACACTATGGATTTGTTGCTGATTTCAAAAAAGAAAGCCTTTTGAAAATTGTCAAAGGCGAAAAAGAAGCTTATTTGACCCCGCTCAGCTTTTTTGAAAGAACAGGGCTTTCTATTGCCGGAATCTCAAAAATCTTTGACATGGAAGGCACACTTGAGTCGCTTGACATTATTACACAAGAAGCCGGAACTGGTCGCAGTGAAGTGACACAAAACGCGGTTACCCAGAAGGGTGACGCACTTGCAGAAAAAGCTGGACGCAAAGAGTCTATTAGTGGAAAGCAAAAATTATTTTGGAAATTGAGCAGTCAATCTACGGACTGCCCTAAACCCTTCATTTGCGCAGATCGAATCACCTGGACACCTGTCAAGGGACCGTCTTTCAGTTACTGCTTTCGAAATGCCGCCGATCAGAAATCAATTTCCGTTCCCTATGCGCCGAATACGCAGTTCAAACCAGAAAACTTTGAAGAAGTTCTACCTGGTGATGGCGTTAAAACGTCAGCGCCTTTCATTATTTCTAAACATGAAGGCATTGTCGATTGCACTCAAGAGGGTACTGTAACTCTAGATATAAAGGCAGCACAGTGGTCGATAGAATACAAGAGAATGCCACAATCCTTGCCTCGCGGTTTCTATCGAAAAGCAACATTCAATCCTATCGTTCCAGATTCAGAAATTAAAATTAAATATGCCCCTTATAGCTTTGAATTTGGTCGCGCATATCTGCCAAACGATGGACAATTCATCGATACGATTTCACGTTTTAGTAGTTCAACAATCTACTACCTAAACAGTTCGGAGAAAGTATTTACAAAGATTGTCAAAACAAACCAAATGCCTGTGGAGCTTCTAAATATTTTTTACGGGATGCAAATTGACTACGAATTCGAATTTTGTACGCATAAAAATACTGTCCTTGTTCCCAATCCCGTGAATCATTGCCCCACAAGAGTAAGACGATAAAAATGATGAAAAAGACTATTAAGATTGCTTTCCTTGCCGCCGGCACTTTATGTTTTTATGCAAATATTTTTGCTAATACCTATGGCCTCTTTCCCAGCGGTTCTACGTCTAAAGGTTCTGCAATTGAGTCAGCTATAGATGCTCGCGAGGCCGCGGGGTTGCTTTACAATCCAGCCTTGCTTTCAGTCTCAAAACCCGGCCTTACAGGAGAACTTGGTTTAGGTAGACTTCTATACCGATACGAACACCCTCAGTTTGATCCCGTAAGTTTAAATGTCACATCACCCATGGTTAGTGCTGGGTGGTCTAGTTCTGATATTGCTTTTACAGGCTCAAGCATCAGATGGGGAATTGCCGTTTTACCGACGTCAATGGCAACTCTAAAAATTGCAGGCCTGCCCAGAAGAATAAACGGAACACCGGAGTCATTAAATGTTGAGACCAGCCGGCGTCAGTTTCATATTCCAGTGGGAATTTCTTGGAACAATATGTCCATGGATACGTCCCGATTGAGCATAGGTGCCGCATTGATTGCAACTTATGATGAACGCTCCCTTAAGGCAAATTCGTTAGTCGATCAGGCCAACTTGGTAGACACTAAAGCTAAAGGCACATTTTATCGACCGAATGTAGGGATTCTCTATGGATATTATCCTTCAAATTCTGAGATGACTTCGCAAGCCCAGTCTCAAAATCTCGAGTCTGTCGAGCTAGGTGTTTCGTTTACTAAGAGCTTAGCAAAAGGATTTAAGGGAAAAACAACCTTAGCTGGTACCAAAGATGAATTCGACACCGAAACAGTAGATTTTGACCCCGCCATGTTGATGACAGGGTTTAAAGTCAGTTTGACGACTTGGAGATTCTCACTAAACATCAATCGCCTGCTTGCACAATCAGGTTCATCAATTGTGCGCGACGGCTTGAATCGAAAAACTGATAAAGCCGATCTAAGAGATGTGAACCAAATAGGCGCAAAAATCGAATATCAAATAAGTGAAGACCAGTCCATTTCGGCTGCGGCAGCTTACCTTCCAACAATTTGGGGAGCAGGCTTTTACTCAAAGAATTCTGACCTAACTTCAGAGCACGAATTAGGTCACCTGTTTGGAAACTTCAATGCAATGCCAGTTCGCAACCAAGCTATCAGCCACTCCTTAAATCTAGGCTCTTACAACATTAAAAACACCTTTTTTAGGACGGCTGGAAAACACTCAATTGATCGGTCTGGCGATAACCCAGGCCATTATCAATTGGAGTTTATTTCTTGGACTACAGGGGTAAACACCCAATTCTAAAGGAAAAAACATAAGTTTTTTATGTTTTTAAAAGGTGAAAAATCACTTAAAAAATCCTATGTCTATCCGATAAGAATGAAACTTTAGGCGTCATTTTTATGGGAGAATTACTCATGCTTCAGTGCAACCGTCATAGAGCATCC
>JAPLFV010000152.1 GCA_026390495.1 Pseudomonadota bacterium
ACCATAAACCTTCCTTTGTATCTGGCCGGTTGTCTAAATCCGTCAAATGACATGTTTTACGACTGGAGTAGCTAGTTCTAGGATTTGGAATCAAGGTTTATCAGCAAACGATTTTTCCTTTAATCACTGCGGACGAAGGCGATAACATATGGCCATAATCTTTGATGAAACTATGATACCGACTTTGATGCTCGGTAGCATTAAAACCAAGTTTGATTAAAGCAGCCCAATATTCGAGAAGATGTTCATGCAAAATCTGAAAAGGACTTCCGCCAGGATCTAATTCCTTAAATCTTTCTTTTACCTCAGGACTTAGTTCTGAAGAATCAATGTAACGACTGGTGGGATCTGTATACTTACAGAAATCTCCTTTGAGCTCTAGCAACCAACCTCTTGATTGAAAAAAATCCGTCCAAGTCATTAGACCTTTTTCAAAATTTCGTCGATTGATCCACTCCTTGGGAGACTCCATCGCAAAGGCCCTCCAAGTCTGGTCCTCCTCTGAAACGGTATCATAAATGATGAGAAACGTTGTCGAATTGTCAAAAGCTTGAAATTCGCCAATTCCAGCAGAAAGAATTTCACAATATGGATATAGCGCTGTTCGTTTATCAAAAACCCAATATGGCCAGCGCTTTAATTCTGGATATCGATCTTTAAAATCCATGCCAACATCCCTCCGATCAAGACACATAGGTGATCGGAGACTTATAAATTTCAATAATCTAAATTGGATCTGATTGTTTTACAAATTGTAAAATTTTTCTAAATTTCTGTAAAATATTGGCCCCAAAGCTTCCTGCCTGTATTAGACAATTTTGATGTAAATGGCAAGTTTGTGCCTTTGCCACTACAAACAACAATTCTTAAATCGCGATTGCTTCGCGTTTCAAAAGGTAATACCTTTAAGGCAGTCGAACGTGACATTAAATTGCTGTAAAAATACTAATGCCACCTCGACCAGCACTGCGACTTCAACAAACCGGATCTTTTAGCCAAGATCATTATAAGGGAGATGACGCAATGACACCCATCCACTCACCAGTAAATCTTCGCGAACTCTATCAAACTCTTTCACAATCGATGGATGAGCGACTTTGGAAAAAATATACATGGGAAGGCCCCACCCAATCGGAAGTGGCCAAATGGCAGGCCCAAGGATATGGAGTCTATCAAGGCAAGATTAGAACCATTTTAAACAAGGACGGTCGGATTCAAATGCTGCATTCGGATCGATTGACTGCCTTCGACCGACTGATATCACACATTCCCGGCAAGGGAGCCATTCTCACGAGCATTTCTCGTTGGTGGTTTGAACAGCTTCAAGCAGAAATTCCGACACACTTTATCTCTGCAACCGGAAGCCGCGTTTTACTAACAGAGGCTTGCAATCCTTTTAAAGTAGAAGTTGTTGTGAGAGGCTACCTCGCTGGATCGATGCTGCGTGCCTACCAGGCAGGAGACAGATCCTATTGCGGCGTCAAGTTACCGGATGGTCTAAAACCTTATGAACGCCTTCCAGAACCAATTATCACTCCAACGACTAAAGCTGCGGCATTTGAACACGATGAAAATATAACCGCCGAAAAACTGATTCAAGCGGGCATATGTACTCACAAAGAATGGGATGAGATCGCGAGACTTGCCATGAAAGTGTTTAGCATTGGCAACCGCTTGTACGCAGAAAAAGGTTGGATATTGGCTGATACGAAGTATGAGTTTGGACGCAATCTGTCGGGGACCATTAAACTCATTGACGAAGTTCACACACCCGATTGCTCTAGACTTTGGATTAAGAGCACCTACGAATTAAAACTGTCAAAAGGTGAGGCCCCTGAAATGCTAGACAAAGAAAACGTCAGACGTTGGCTTCTTGAACATCATTTTTCAGGACATGGCGACGTGCCGACGGTTCCAAAAAATGTTCTGCTAAAACTTGCCTTCTCCAATCTCGAAGTCGCAGAGGCACTTTGGGGGAAGAGCATTGAGGTGTAGGTTGCTATCAGTATAGTTTCCAATCGAGACTTAGGTGGTCAAAAAGGAACGTTTGTTCAGGGGGAAAATTGGACTGAATCAGGGTCGATTTGCCGACCCCGCGGGCTCCAGACAAAAAATGTTTGTTTTTGAAGGCTTAGGTATTCGTTTGACCATACCCTGAATTATTCCGCATTTTTTCGGGGTATGCTCAATCACTGTATATTTCTTAAAAGAAAGCGTCACAGATGGATTTCGAAGGTTACGGCATTGGTTGGACGACAATCCTATCGTTATAGCTATCGGCAATAAATAAATTTGATGCATTGCCAAAAACAGAAATCGGAGAGTAAAGCGACGTTGGAGAGAATCCTCCGTTGTTGGCGGTACTAGACGCAAAGTCTGGTTGTCCAATCACAGAGGTAGCCGCTTGCCCAGAGGTGGTTGGCATGGTTGACCATGCCAAGACACGATTGTTGCCGGTATCAGGTACAATCAATTTTGTCCCATCACTATATAGGTAGCCAGGACTATACAGCGTCGCCGCAGATATGCCGCCATTATTGAGCGTGTTAGAAGTTAGGTTTGGTTGGCCTAATACAAAACTTGCGGCTTGCCCTGAAGCAGTGGGTATCGTATTCCAAACCAGCACTCGGTGGTTATTAGTATCGGAAACCAAAAGCTTAGTCCCAACACTAATAAGAGCTCTAGGACCAAATAGTGTAGCCGCAGATAAACCACCGGTATTTGGTGTTCCCGTCGTTAAGTTTGGCTGTCCTAATGCAAAGTCGGCCGCAGTACCCGAAGTTGTCGGGATCGTATTCCAAACTAAAACTCGATTGTTAAATATTTCTGCAACGAATAACTTACTCCCGTTATAATGCACTGAAAAAGGCCGATGCATTCCGATTGCCGTCGTAGCTGTGCCGCTACTTGTTAAATTTACTTGACCCAGTGCAAAACTTGCTGATTGTCCTGAAGTCGTGGGCATGGTGTTCCAAACTAGCACTCGATTATTATTCGAATCAGCAACAAACAATTTGACCCCATCGCTAAAGACTGCCTGAGGTGAACTCATCGACGATCCTGAAACTCCACCATTATTTGAGGTATTTGATACCAGATCGGGCTGACCTAAGGCAAAGTCGGGAGGTTGACCCGCCCTTTGCGGTAACGAATTCCACACTAGAACTCTGTGGTTCAAGGAGTCTACTGCAAAAAGGCGAGTGCCATCACTATAAACCTGCTGGATCGATGGAATCATAAGGTATGGATAAAAGGACTTACTCCAATCTCCGCTAAAATACGCCTGATTTGAGGTCAGATTTGGTTGACCTAAAACAAAGTCTGCTGGTTGACCAGTTGTAACGGGAGTTGAATTCCAAACAAGCAATCGTCTATTACTGAGATCCCCTACATAAATCTTACCTTCAAATCCAAAGATTCCTCGTGGAGAAGAAAGACTTGACGCAGATACACCACCGTTATTGGCTGTGTTAGCAGTCAAGTTTGGTTGCCCCAATGCTAAGTCTGCGTTCTGCCCAGACACGCTTGGAATTGTATTCCAAATCAGAATCCGATGATTGTTAGCATCTCCCACAAACAATCTTGTGCCATCACTGAAAATCCCATTGGGAGTATTCATAGTGCCTGCGCCAAGACCACCATTATTGACAGTGTTTGACGTTAAGTTTGGCTGACCCAATGCAAAGTTTGCGGTTTGACCTGAAACAGTAGGTATGGAGTTCCAAACCAAGACCCGATTGCTATTATAATCCGAAACAAACAATTTACTTCCGACGCTAAATATCCCAAACGGAATAGCCATGCTCGAGCCAGAAAGGCCTCCATTATTCATTGTATTGGACGTCAAATCAGGTTGACCCAATGCAAAACTTGCCGCTTGCCCAGACGATGTTGGCAAGCTATTCCAAACTAAAACACGATTATTATTGCTGTCTGCGACATATAATTTGGTACCATCAAAATACACTCCATAAGGGCTTGACATACTTGAACCAGACAGACCTCCATTGTTCACTGTATTGGAGGTCAAATCAGGTTGACCGAGGGCAAAGTCAGCTGCCTGACCTGCTGTTGGTAGCGAATTCCAAACTAAAACTCGATGGTTCCCGGTATCTGCCACAAACAACCTAACTCCATCTGAATAAACGCATTGGACTGAAGCCATAGACGCACCAGATACTCCGCCTGTGTTAGCAGAAATACTCTGCATATTCGGCTGCCCAAGAGCGAAATTTGGAGTCTGACCTGAAATGGTTGGAACCTTCTTGTAAACTAGAACTCTGTTGTGATCGGCCACATAGAGTCTACCACCAGCAATTACAGATGCTGCTGGCCCTGCCATACCGTTTTCATACTGCAATCTAGATGTCAATTGAGGCTGCCCAATGGCAAACGAGTTTCTGATTTGAAGGTTAAAACTAACACTCGCTTTTGATCCAGCAACATCTCGAAGACTTAATGTGATCACTGCTGTGCCGCTTGAGGACGTTACAGGCGTAATCACTGCCGTACAGTCTGGATAGGTACCA
>JAPLFV010000180.1 GCA_026390495.1 Pseudomonadota bacterium
AAATAGAAGGATCATTCATGTCTACAAGTAAGCAAGCAGAAAAAATCTTAAAGCGTCCTGACTCTTTTCAAGAACTTGGAATGAAGCTCGTTGACTATTTAGTTAATAATAAGAGCAAAGTGGCATTAATGCTATCACCTCTTCTGTTGGTAGCTTTGATTGGTTACGGATATTTTTATATGCAAAAGCATCAATCGGCTAAGCGACGTACCGAGCTTGCAAAAATTACTATGATGCAATCGAAAGAGCGCGAAGCTGTTGGAACTCGCATGGAAGAGGTACAGAAGCAAATTGACATTCTCAAAGCTACACCCAGCACGCCGGCAAGTAGTGCAAAACCAGGAGCCAAAGAACCTGCGATCGATGCCGCGACTCTTTTAAAAATCGCTCAACTTGAAAAGAGTCTGAAAGACATGAAACCTGATCATGGCCCATCTGCGGAGTCATTTAAATCATTTTACAATAGCAATAAGAGTAACGCTGAAGGTTGGATGGCAGGCATTAGCTGGGCTAGCTATACCTTGTCTCAGGGCAAACTTAGTGACGTAAAACCAATACTTGAGGAAATCGTAGGAGCCAGTCAGGCCCACAAATTCTACCAACTTCAATCACGTTATATGCTGGCAGGTATTAACGAAGATTTGGGTGATTTTGATGCTGCATTAAAACAGGCAGAAATCTTAACTGGACTTGCAGATGATGAAACTAAACCAATGATGCTTATGCTGAAGGGCCAAATTCTATACTTCAAGAAGGACTTAGCCGGAGCGCGTCCCATTCTAAACGAAATTATTGAAAAGCACGGCTCCACTCGCGAAGCTCAGACCGCACGCTCATTGCTTGCAGAAATTGGCCCAGCTTGATTCGTCGAAGGTCCTGCCTTTAGATTTTAATGGAGATTTCGACATGCAACCACTGGCTTATCTGAGAAAAATTACAGAGTTCTTTTCGCCGACGAAAACACTTATGTGGGTTGGCGGGCTAGTTATAGTAAACGCGGCCACCGCTGCGGAGATTAAGCCATTTCGGTTGGGCGTCATTAAATTGAATTCCGCCATTGATCAAACTAAACCGCTTGCGGTTGCAGACTCTGGTGGCTACATCATAAAAGGTGAGTTAGTTATCGGTGGTTTCAACAAAGATTTTCTGACCGCTTGGAATTATAAATTCAGACACCGTGCCTGGTGGATGCCATTGGACGGCGAACTCTCGTCTCCGATTCTCACGATTGAAAACAATGGTTTTCTTGGCTCTCGGGGCGGTAAAATTTATTCCTTCAATTTGACAACTGGTGTACCAAATTGGGAAGTAGAACTTGATTCTCATGTTGAGAGGCCCTTGATATTTAATGACGGAAAAATTTATGCCATCTCCGTCGGCCAAGTCGCCTATGCAATCGATGCCATCTCCGGAAAAAGACTTTGGGTTTTCGACGCAGGTTTTCCCGACAATATTACTGTCAAACGACCTCCTGCGCCTATTGTGACTGACGGAAAACTAGTTTTTGCTGTTTCTTCTGGCGACCTCATTGGAGTTAAAATTGATGATGGGAAAATCGCGTGGAAGTACAACCCCATGTATGTAAACAGCCGATTTCACGATCCAGTTGGTGAAATGAGCCTCAACAATGGAAAGCTGATTTTCACTAGATATGATGGCTTGATTGCGCAAGTCGATATGGGTGACAACCGCAAGATGAATTGGCAGGCCACCACGGCATCAATCTCCACCAGCGCCTACCGGAGTGGAAAAGTTTTCACTGGCTTGGTAGGAGGAGACGTTGTGGCATACGACGCAACAAATGGTCGTCAACTTTGGCGAGCAAATTGCGGTGCGACTCCGTCTTTTATTGTTGTTGGTGAAACAAGTGTGTTTGCTATCGGAACGGACGGGCGGGTTATTGCCCTCGAGTTGGCAGAAGGTCAAGTCTTATGGACCGACGATTTAGGTGGAATAATTGCCTCTGCGCCAATCGTCACGGAAGATCGTATGTATATTAGCACAGGACTTAGAAATATTTACGGATACAAACTTTGAAAAACTTCGGAGCGTCGAAGGCAACATGAAGAAAAATGTTTATGCAGTCATTTTAGCCGGGGGAAGTGGGACCCGGTTTTGGCCAAAATCTCGTCAGAAATCTCCAAAACAATTATGCAAAATTGGCAATGCATCCAAAACTATGATTGAGATAACGCTTGATCGTCTTGAAGGGCTAGTGCCACCTGAAAGACGAATCATTGTGACTCATGTGGATCAACTTGAATCAACTCGCGCGATCGTCGGAAATTCCTGTGCTCGATTGATTGCAGAACCCGAGGCTCGCAACACTGCAAATGCATTGGCAGTCGCGGCCCTGGAAGTTGAACATATACACAAGAAATCGGGCAACTCAGAACCTGCCGTCATTCTCTCCGTCCATGCTGATCACGTTATAAAAGACGTGAATGCTATGAAGGCATCTTTTGTTACAGCTATCAAAGCTGCGGAGCAAGGAACACTAGCACTCATCGGCATCGTCCCTGAGTATGCTGAAACAGGCTATGGGTACATTGAACGTGGATCCGAGATTGGGGAGATTCCAGGAGCCTTCAAGGTCGCTTCATTTCGAGAAAAGCCAAATCTTGATGTCGCTAAATCATTCGTAGACTCCAAAAAATTTCTATGGAATGCGGGTTTATTTGTTTTTCCAGTTGATTTACTGCTTAAGGAACTGAGCGAGAAATTGCCTAATACTGTATCGAATCTAAGAACCTTGCTTTCAAAAAGCAAAGATATTAGTTTCTCGACAATCGACCTAAAACTTTTTGCTGAAGTCTATGGTGGACTTCCAAAAATTAGCATTGATCACGCCGTTCTTGAAGTAAGCAAACACGTATCAGTTGTTCAAGCTGATATGGGCTGGAAGGATGTTGGAAGCTGGGAAGCACTGGGTCAATGCTTCAGCGTAGACAGTGAGGGTAATTATAAAGATGGTCCCGTGTTGGCTATCGATACGACAAATTGTACAATTGAATCTGATGGCCCCCTAATTGCAACTCTAGGTCTTTCAGACATGGTGG
>JAPLFV010000404.1 GCA_026390495.1 Pseudomonadota bacterium
CATAAAACTTCTCGCCCATTTCAATCTCGTCCATCAGATCAGGAAGCACAATATCCGACTCTACACCTTTTAACTGAGTGCTAGAGCCACTAGGTCTGTAAAATTTACTAATCGTCACTTTAACGGCGCCAAGTTTCTCAGAAATATCATTCATGTTTTGGACAGTACCCTTACCAAAAGTATGACTATCTCCAATAATAATTCCACGTCCATAATCTTGAATCGCGCCAGCAAAAATCTCGCTTGCACTTGCAGATTGTCGATTTATCATCACGGCCAAAGGGCCATCCCAAGCGACTGCAGGATCTCTGTCATCGAGAACTGTAGGACTTCCATCGTTTCCACGTACCTGTACAACAGGGCCTTTGGGAATAAACAATCCAGTTACTTTGACGGATTCATCCAAAGAGCCCCCACCATTATTTCTCAAATCAACAACGATGTATTCGACACCCTTTGCTTTCAATGATTCTATCTCTCTTAACATGTCAGTCGAAGAGCTTCGAAAATTCTTTTGCTTCTTTTCACGTCCCTCAAAATCCATGTAAAACGAAGGTAAAACAATAACGCCAATTTTTGCCGTCTTTTTAACAGATCCATCCATAAACTCGACTTCGTGAAGCTTTGATTTTGCTGCACGATCTGTTAACTGAACTTTCTGGCGCTTTAATGGCACCACTAATTTTACATTCACGCCCTTTTCTTCGCGGACGATCGTCAGTCGAACTTCCGTATTCTCTTTTCCTCGAATCAACTTCACAACATCTCGCAAATCCATATCGATGACATCTACCGGAGCTTCCGCTGCTTGGGCAACGGCAACAATCTTGTCGTCTACCTTTATCTGTCCACTTTGAGCAGCTGCACCACCTGGGACTAAGCTTTGAATTGTCGTAAAACCTTCTTCGCTCCTCAGAACGGCACCAATACCTTCCAAGCTTAATCGGGTGTTAATTCTAAAATCTTCTAACTCATCGGGGCCCATATAATCGCTGTGAGGATCCAAAGCCATGGCGAATGAGTTGAGAAAGATTCCAAATACCTGACCCTGAGTTGTCTCCGCATGACGTTTCCTCGTCAACTCGATTCTCTTCTTCATCTTCTCTTTGATTTTTGCCGGCTCTTTAATGGTCTCGCTTAAGCCCTTCACCTGAAACTTGAGGCGCTTTCTCCAACGATCAGCAAGTTCATCGGACGTTTTCGCCCACGCAATCTTCTTACGATCAACTTCCATATACTCATCCACAGAAAAATCATGAGTCATTTCTAAAATTTTATCGATATTGCGATTTTGCTCTTCAAATCTCTTGCCATATGTCTCAACAATGTCGGTAATAAACTTACAATTTGCTTGGTTCACTAGATCGTCAATTTTAGTTTGATAGGCGGCTTCAAAGCGCTCCACATCAGATTGCAAAAAATAAAGTTTTCCTGGATCCCAAGCTCTAATAAGAAGGTCGAGTGACCTTTTGCTTAGCTCGTCATTAAAATCACTATAGCCAAAGTGAATCTTTAAATAATACAGTTGAGTCAGTAATCGAACTTGCTGACAGTCCAGTCCAAAAGCGGCAGTCGATGTTAAAAAAAGTCCTACAAAAAGCTGCGCGATGACAACCGTAGCCAATAATTTGCGCTCAAACGTCTTTAGAAGCTGTCGTAGAAGATTACGCATCCTTTTAAATTCCTTCCGTGGGATCAATTAAGGTGTTCATTGACCTTCGCTTCAAATGCGAAGCGACTTTCATTGTCTTTCAATTCAAATGAAAATCATAGTAATAATTCTAGCATGTTGATCTCAAAAAGACTTATCCCGCACCTTCGATAGGTCAAACTGAGCGATAAATCGACACAGTCGGCACCTGCATTCGCATGGATCTTAAGTAATTTTCACGAATTTTCGGAAAATCACCAACAAATATTCTCTTTTGTTTCACCTAAAAAGTCCGAAACAGGATAGACACGCTTCGGTTCCATTGAGCAACATTAGGGGGATGAGTTGGTCAAAAGAATAAAAAATAATCAAATTGAGTCCGCAAGTTAAATGATTTCCCACTGGCAATCGACTAATAGGTGTGCAGCAGATTAAAAAAATATGACTAGCAATATTGACAAAGGGCATCCAATGACTCTGAAGAATGGCAAACCAACCATTTGGGTCTACGACCAAGAAGAATCTCAACGCCACAGCGAGCGTTTGAGCATATTGAGACAAATGGGTTTCGATATTCATATTGCCAGTGACTATGCGTCATTTGTTTCCGCCACAACCTCATTGCGCCCATCAACGATCATTGTTGATACACTCAAGGACACATCTCAAACAGAAATGATCCTAAAAGATATCGCGATGAATGCAGAATTGTCGTCGGCTCGAAGTGTCCTCAATCTGACTATGAACTCTGAAAATCTAAAAAGAGTCGCGATGTCGGCAAACGTACGAGATATCATTGCCTGGAACATCGAAACTCCTGATTGGATTTCAAGAATTCAATACGCGACGGCACCAAAGCCTTTAGATTTGACGACACTACTTTGTGGTGTAAACATCAATCAACCTGCAGTCATACGAGTACCAGCCCGCCTTGTTTGGATCAATCAAACACATATAAGGATTGAATGCCGAGGCAATCAAAAAGTTGGAAATATTTTAAGCTTATCAGGCCCAATAGCTGAGGCCTGGGGTGTTGATCATATCAGCCTGACAGTAGAAAGCGTGCACAAAGACAAACTTTTGTTTCGATTTTCACAAGCGATCGTGGCCCGATGGCGCATTCCACCTCCCGCTATGAATCAAGCCCTCAGTTCCATCGCGAGTCTGGCGAACCAATTTCGCGAAGCTCGAATCAGAATCTTTCTAGCTGTCAGCAAACCCGAGTTAAGGAGAATTGCAATTGATGCAATTTCACCTGAAAGGCATGAAATCAATGTTGCCTTAACCAAATCAAGCTTAGCATCTGAATTGAGTTTTTTCTCCCCTGACGTCGTCATATTTGACGATCGAGTCATCGGGAATTTAAAAGATGAAGAGATCATACAAATATTTCAAAGAACGCCCACAGATATTCCCTTGCTGGTGATTGGATCCAATTTCAATATAGAGCATGTTAAAAATATCTTGATTGGCCGACCCGTATTTGCGGAAAACAACGCAAGTCCAGGGACATTTGCAAATTTAGTGTCAAAATACAACATCGTACAGCATTTACACGATTCCATCGTTGCAAGTCAGGTATCTCAAATCATGGCGGACCATCCTTGGAGCATTGCTGAGTTAGAAGTCACTGCAAGACTTCTGCAAATCAATCCAAAGAACGGAATACTCTCACTTCCATTTTCAGTCGGAACATTCGCTCTAGTCCGCTTAGATTCACCTCTATTCAAGAAGTCAATCGGTCAAGATGTTTACATTAAAATAACAAATATTGCAGAATCCCAATTTGCTATCAAGAATCCTCAATACACCCATACCGCTGAATTTATTGTATCGGATTTAGATCAACTCCAACGAAAGAAAGTCGCTGAAACGCTACTTGCTACAATTTCTGAGTATTATCAAAAATATTTTAACTCCAGCAAAAATTTAGTGATCGAAGGCACTCCAGAAAAAACTGCTGAGTCAAAACCGGAAATCAATTCTGAGCTATTGCCGGAGATTTTGCCAGTCGTCGGTGCTGATACAGAGTCAAAATCAAACAGTCAAGAAAAACAGCCCGATAGTGAGTATGCAGTTAATATTGACCTTAAGCGTCATATCGATCCAGTCATAGTTAAGGCACTCATCGTATTTGCATTGGCAGGAGCAGTTATGATCTACATTGTTTATGCTGCCTCTCAAGTTAATGAAGACACCTACAAAGACCACGGAAAGGAATACACAGAGCTTTTTAAAAGGATGAAGGATCCTGAATATAGTAAACAAAACCCTTCTCAACGTGGGCAAGAATTAAAGAAATCCAAAGAACAAAAAAACGAACCAAAGACGGACACTCCAGAGCCACGAGACGAAACGGAGCCACAACGACCAGCTATCAACTCCGATGGTGAAAATCCACCTCAATAGAGAAAGATTAGCGTTTAGCCTCGAATCTTTTTCTCTCGACGCTCAAGACAAGATTTTTCATCCATGCATGTTCCGAACAAATCGAGTCGATGTGTTTTGAGATTTATTGAATATTGTTTTGCAACGGCTCTTTGCATCTCTTCAATACCTTCATTTTCGAACTCAATAACGAGGCCGCATTCGGTACACACCAAATGATCATGATGTCCGTCAGGAGATGCAACTTCAAAAACACTTCGTCCATCTTGAAACGAACGTTCTTCTACTATGCCGGCATCCATCAAAAGATTTAAAGTCCGATAAATAGTTGCAAGTCCTATATCATGGCCTTCTGCACGAATACGTCGATGCAACTCTTCCGCGTCAACATGTGAATTAATACGCAAAAAGAAATCAACAATAATTTTTCGTTGCTGGGTCTGCTTTAATTTGTGTCTTTCCAGGTAGAGGTCCAAAGCTTCCCAAAACCAAGCAAATCCGGGAGTTTCTTTATGGTTCTTCATCATGACCCTTGCCCTAAGCTCAAATGTCAGGCCAAAGGCCCAATTTTTTGGATATTATTTAAATGAAAATGCATTAATAAGATGTTCCGGCAAACTATATCATGCTCGCTACCGGGCTCCTATGCGAAAATTCCACAAAAAGTCAGAGCCCCACGGTCGCAAGCTTCAAACATTTTTCGAATGATCCGCCATGAAACCTCTAACACCAATCAAGCTCAACCTATAAGTTGCCGCAAATTTTTTTTTAACTTATAGTTTTGCATTGCACATACATAAGTGAGCAAATATTAGCCACTTATTCCCTGGTTTAGTTAGAGACATTTTTTTCAAGTGGAGACGCTATGAGTACAAATACTTTTGATCTTGTTGTCATTGGATCTGGACCTGCGGGTTACGTCGGAGCAATTCGCGCGTCTCAACTGGGACTAAAGGTCGCCCTCATTGAGAAATTCAATCATCTAGGAGGAACATGTCTCAACGTAGGTTGCATACCGACCAAAGCACTCCTTGAAAGTGCAAAAACTTGGGATAAACTTGGACATGCCAATGAGCAAGGTTTTGAAATTGGTTCCCCTAAATTTTCCTGGAACAAAATTATGGGTCGTAAAGACAAGATTGTCGATGACCAGAGAAAAGGCCTACGCTTCCTGATGAAGAAAAATAAAATTGAAACTTTTGAAGGGCATGGGCGAATTGCTGGAAAGGGTAAAGTATCGGTCACACATTCTGATGGAAAAGTGACCTCTTTAGAGACAAGAAACATCATGATCGCAACAGGAAGCAGAGTGAGAGAATTGCCTTTCGCAAAATCAAATCATAAAGGAATTATGACCTCAGACGATGTCCTTTTCATCCAAGAAGTGCCCAAATCAATGGCCATCATCGGCGGTGGCGTTGTCGGTGTTGAATTTGCAAGCTTGTTCGGCAGATTTGGATGCCAAGTTACGGTCATTGAAATGGCTCCTCAAATTTTGCCTTTTGAAGATGAAGAGACAGCAAAAGAATTAACCCGCTGTCTCAAAAAGCAAAACGTAATCATTGAAACCAATACAAAATTAACATCCATACAAGATAAAGGGTCCGCAGGGGTCGAAGTCATGACGGAGGGGAATCAGCCAAGAATTTTTGAAAAGGTACTCGTATCCATAGGAAGAGAACCTGTCACAGATGATATTGGATTGAATACAGTTGGAATTTCCACAGAAAGGGGTGTCATAAAAGTTGATTTGGCAACCTACAAAACGACTATCGATGGAATATATGCCGTTGGCGACGTTATCCCAACTCCGATGCTAGCCCATACGGGATCCGCTGAAGCCTATCATTGTGCGGAAGTCATTGCCGGCAAAAAACCTCACAAAGTTCATTATGAATCGAACCCTAGTGCCGTTTACACCTATCCAGAAGTCGCTTCCATCGGACAAACTGAGAAGCAATTGAAAGAAAAAAATATTTCATACAAAGTCGGCAAATTTCCGTTTTCCCCAATGGCCAAAGCTAAGATCGAGGATTCCACAGATGGATTTGTAAAAATTCTTTTTGAGCCAAAATACAATGAAATATTAGGTGTTCATATTGTTCACGCCAGAGCGACTGAAATGATCGCAGAATTTTCACTTAACAAAGTGCTAGAAGGAACTCTGGATGAGATCGCACACACGATTCATCCCCATCCAACATTAAGCGAGACGATCATGGAAGCGGCCCATGCAGGGCTCGGCGGAGCGGTTCACTTATAGGCTGGATATGAGATAGGACCAAATATTTGGCAACCCTGCCTTCGCAAAATGTCAGAGTCACAATGTTTCTTATTTTCAGTTTTATGCTTTTATAAATTTACAAATATGAGCCAATTTTAAGGTGTACCAACAATGGAACTATCACAAGTACTGTTACCTTCAATGGGCGAAGGGATAAATGAGGCTACATTAGTTAAGTGGCTAAAGAAGGTTGGAGAAAATGTAGAAAAGGACGAGCCACTTTTAGAGGTTTCTACTGACAAAGTTGACACCGAAATTCCCAGTCCTGCATCTGGAATTTTTTTGCAAGCCGTCGCAAGTGAGGGCATGACCGTAGAGGTTAATTCAACAATAGCTTGGATTGGTCCTCAAGGTGCCACCATTCCTAAATTGACAGAGACAACTTCGGGTCTACAAGGAATGAAACGACGTAGCCAAGACCAGGTCGGTCAAGGAACCACACAAATTTCAGCCCCGACAAATTCAGCAAATATTCCTAAAAATGCTGGTCATGTCCCATCGCTTATTGCCCGGGGTGGCGACTTTGAGGAGTTAACACTTAAGAGATCCTCTCCACTTGTTCGGAAAATGGCGTTTGACTACGGCATTGATCTTCGAAGAGTCATCGGCACAGGTGCCAATGGACGCATCACAAAACATGATATGGATCGGTTCTTAGCCTCTCCAGGAGCTTTTGCCGAGCCTGTATCTGCGATGAACACTTTTGCAGTTGCATCAGATCCTCTGCTCGCTAAGGTCAGCACCAAAGTGGTTGATGGAAAAGAAACTCTTGAAGGCGTTCCAGTTAAGCGCGAAAAAATGTCGAAAATGCGACGATTGATTGCAGAACATATGGTAGAGAGTGTCCGGCATTCACCCCATGTAACGACTACTTTTGAAATTGATCTAAATAACGTGGTCCTCGTTCGTGACAAATGCAAAAAAGCATTTGCTGATAAATATGGTTTTAATCTTACGTTCACTCATATTCTGATTCGTGCAGCAGTTTTGGCCATACAGCGCCATCCCATTGTCAATGTCAGCGTGGACGGCGATGAAATTTTATGGAAAGACCAGATTAACGTCGGCTGTGCAGTCGCGCTAGGAAATGAGGGAGGTGGTGGCCTCATTGTACCTGTAATCAAAAATGCACAAACACTTTCTTTGACTGATATAGCGCTTAAGCTCACAGATTTGGCAACGAGAGCACGTTCTAAAAAGCTAGCAGCAGATGAGGTTGTGGGAGGAACTTTCTCGGTGACCAATCCGGGTGGTTGGGGATCCATTCACTCAAACCCCATCATTAATCAACCTCAAGTCGCCATGCTTGGAATCGGAGCGATTGTTAAGCGACCAGTCGTCATTGATAATGACAAAATTGTTGTTCGACCGATGATGATGGCTTCCTTAACGTTTGATCACCGCGTCATCGACGGAGAAGGCGGAGCAATGTGGCTTGCCACCTATAAAGAGATCTTGGAGAATTGGACTGAGATACCATCACTTTAAAGATATAAACGGACAGGCTCTCGTAGCGGTAGCACATTATTGAGTACCAAATGAATATTGGAAGGGATTTACTGATGAGGAATTGGCACTTGACCAGGGTTCTACTGACCCTATCAACCTATACATTTTTGAACCTGATATTTATTGATAAGGCTCAATCGCAAGATAGCCAAGGCGAGCAAGAAATCATATTGGTCGATGTTTATACATCTGATGAAACACTTCAGGTGTA
>JAPLFV010000039.1 GCA_026390495.1 Pseudomonadota bacterium
ACTAACACCAGAGGAAAGGCCTATAAAATTTATGGTTGGAGGTCACCGACTCAACTTAAAAAAACTGGGAATAGACGGTGAAACAATCAATGACACTTATACATACAATCCCGAATATAAGGCTTGGAGCTCGCCTGAGGTGTATGACACGACTGACAGAGGCCGCGGAAACAAAGGACACGAAGCAGAGTTTGCTGACCTATCCAATCAAGATAAGTGGGCACTTATTGAGTACTTAAAGCTCCTATAGATTTTGTGATACAATAATCCCTGAAATCAAGTTAGGAGACCCTAGAAATGAAAATATTTCTTATCTGTAGCACCCTCAGCACTCTATTTCTATCTACAAGCTCATACGCATCAGATGTGCAGCTAAAAAAATCAATGGCAGAACTGTATATCAATATCAATGATACACTTCCCATAGTTGTCAACAAAAAATCTTTTGAGGATCCTAAGAATAAAAAAATCATTGCAACCAGGATGAATCAGTTAAAGCATCTAGCGAAAGCAATGACCAAAGAAAACAAAAGGTTCGCGGACAGCGATCCAAGTATTTCATTTATTACGGAGAGATTTGAAGAGGATATTCAATACGCAATTGATATGTGGAACACTGGCGACAGAATCATTTCGCGAAAGATTATGCGTAACGCCACCGATTATTGCATTTCTTGCCATACACGCACAGGTCGAGGTGCAATGTTCAGTCACTTGAATCAACCTAAAGGGTTTGCAAGCTTGCCGAAAGTTGATAGAGCTGAATACTATCTTGCGACGAGGCAATATGACCAGGCCATTGAGCTGTATGAAAAGATATTAATGGATGGAATTCTTGCAAAGCAAGATCCCACGACTTGGATTCAATCGATTAAGAAACTTCTCTCAGTCACGATCAGAGTCAAGCATCATGCCTCATTGACGCTTGAAATGATTAGTCGAATCCAAGAACGCCCTGATGCCCACTCAGATAAGTTTGCACCTATGATTGCAGCTTGGCGTAAATCCACGCAAGAATGGGCTGCACAGGAAGCCACAAAGCCTGGGAGTAAAACAGATGACACCCAACAATTATCATTGGCATCAATTGCATCAGAAGTCATTCAAGGTGAAAACCTGGAAAAATCGCTTTCAGGAGCTGGTTTAGTTCATTTTCTAAAGGCTTCGAACAACATTCATAAATTGCTGTCAAAAACCCCAAAAATAAATCAATCGGCCGATATCCTTTTGCTTGCTGGTCGAGCAGCATCTCATCTAACTGAGCTAAACTTAGGGCTGCTTCATGAAGTCTATTTTGAACAATGCGTGATAGCTACTGGATCGTTATCCGATCGAAAGGAATGCTTTGCTCAGCTCGAAGCGGCGTACTTGAAAAACTTTGGCGTTGATGGCAAAAGCAAACTGCCTCTTTACCTACAAAATCGGATAAATCAACTCCAAGAAAAACTAACATCTACCAAAAAATAGCTTCCAATAAAGCAGAATTGACTAAATATACGCAAATCAATCAGCATCGAAAAAACCAGTATCAAGAAAACCAAGTGTGATATAAAAAAATAGGATTATGAATTTTGAGCCCAACAAAAAAGGCGTCCGCAATGGTGCCCTCTGGCAATCTATACAAAGCCGTCAGCATTCCAACCACTAGGGCAACAAGTCCCACGATTGTAGGCAGAACAGCAAACATAACAATACCGCCTCTTGCATCAGAGCTTACATCCGGCATAAATTTAGCTAAACTGGCCATCGCCAAAAGAACTGCAACCATTAAAACCCAAGGGGCGACTGCCCCAATGGTCAAAGACCAAAGTTTTGGATTCAGCAATGAGGCGAATCCATCGTTGCTTCTATAGACACAAAGAAGAAATATTGTGGTGATTGTAGCTTTCAAATCTGAGCGCAAGATAACGATATCTACAAAGAGCGCCGCTACAACCATACCAATGCTGAATCCAATTGATCTCATATTGAATACTCCGTAAGGAAGAGATTGACCATTGTGTGTCATTTAGAGTTGGCTTTACAAACTCGCAAATTTATTTTCAAATACCAGGGCACGTGTCTGATTTATCGGACGGCCATTTTGACAATGGACTTAGCTGATTTATCATATCATCAACAGGGACATTGCGTTCGACAATCATAACCTTTAACAATTGATTTGTTTTGACATACTCGGGTTTGTCTACTGTACCAATATTGATCCTGTTTGTTTCAAATAAAAGGCCCATTGGTTCCTGCCTCATGGAATAAAAAGTCAGATAGAACTGATTTTCCATAGGACCTTTGTACCATGCAAAATTTGAATGTGTTCGAGCCA
>JAPLFV010000002.1 GCA_026390495.1 Pseudomonadota bacterium
TAAGGAATTTCAGCCGCATCACACGCCTCCCGAATCATCTTAAAGACAATTGGATTAGCGTTCGCACCGCGCATCACGCTCGGTCCCTTACCAATATCCAACTGACCATGCTTCGTCTTGCTGACAGAAGGATAATCAATCGCGTGATTAACATCGACCGCCAATCCCGACTGAGCGTTAATCCAATAGCTACTGGTTTTGGCACCTCGTAGCCCAATCTCCTCTTGAACCGTTGCCACCGCATAAACCCCCACCTGAGGATCAAGCCCGCCTTCTTCCTTCAGCATCCTCAACGCTTCAGCGACAATAAAACTACCCATCTTATTATCAAATCCCCGCGCTGTTGCTCGGTCACCCTGCAACATTTGAAACTCATACTGATAAGTAATCGGGTCGCCCAACGAAACTAATGCCTCCGCTTCAGCTCGACTGGTCACCCCAATATCAATCCACAAATCCTCAATCTCAGGTTTTCGCTTTCGCTCCTCATCCTTCAATAAGTGAATCGCCTTTCGACCAATCACACCTGGAACCTTCTGCTTACCATGCACCCAAACGCATTGACCAACAGGGATCACACTATCATGTCCACCAATCGTGCTGAAATAAATCAGACCATCATCACCAATGTAATGAATCAGGAATCCGATTTCATCCATATGCCCCGCCAACATGATCTTCATTTCGGCGTCGGGGTTTAGAACCGCCGCCACATTCCCGTGAACGTCAGTCGTCACTTTGTCAGCAAACTGAGAAGTGTAATCCCGATAAACATCTGCAGCAAATTCTTCAAATCCGCTAGGGCTTGGAGTGTTAACGATGTCCTTAAAGAACTGGAGCGATTCAGCACGCATACGTAACAAGATACCGCCCTTTCCGGAATGGTTTCGACTCAATACGACTGGCAGTCTCTATTTTTATGCCGGATTCAAGCGATTCAATTAACTTGCACTAAATAATCAAATTTCTTCCCTTTTCAAAAGTACCGATGCAAAATCCGATTCACCCTCTGTTTTAAAAATTGAAACTAACTGTTTTTGATTCTCTACTAGAAAATTTTGAATTAACGTAACTTTAAATTATCGATAAATCCTTGCTTTACCATCTACATTAACGGTCAGCACATATTTTCCGAGATACGAGACCGCTATTCCTTTACAGCTTTGCTCACCATCTACAAAATCTTTCACAATGTTTCCTGTAGAAACATCCCAAACCTTGAAAGTTTTGTCTGAACTGCCGGTAAGTAAATATTTTTCATCAATAGAAAGCTCGAAAGCTGCTGGACCTTCAGCATGTCCGTTAAATTTTCGAGCAATTGTTCCCGAGCCAAGATCCCAAAGCTTAATCTGATCTTCATAGCCTCCACTTGATGTAAATAGGCTTTTCCCATCTTTTGTAAATGCATAACCCACAATTCCGTACTTATTTCCAGACAAAGTCTGGAGCGTGTCTCCCGTGGCGAGATCTACAATACGAATAATTGTTGTGTTACTGCTTCCATTCTCAGCAATTGCAACTTTCGTGTTGTCAGGAGAATATTCAAACCTTGCAAATTCAAATGTGGACGGAGCTCCTAATATACTGATTTCCCGAACAACAGTTGAATCTTGGATTTTAAAAATCCTTAACTTTTCATAAGTACAAATTGCTATATTTTGTTCATCCGGTGAGTAACGCGACCAAAGAACACCGCTTGTCCAATAGCCATTTTTGGGACTCGGATACTCTTGCAACTTTGCACCAGTAGTTGTGTCCACCGTCCAAGCAAATGCATCTGCGTCTGTTGCACCACCAGAGCATAATAAAGTTCGACCATCGGAATGGAATGACACACTCATTAATCTTCCTGGAAAATTTGAGATTGTTTTAATTAGGGTGCTTGTATTGGCGTCCCAAATTTTAACAGTCTTATCCCAGCCTGCAGTAACAAAAGTCTTACCGTCTGGTGAAATAGCACAGTCCCATATAACACGATTATCACCGTTCCCCTGTGTGTGTGCATTTATAGTAGTAGCAAGCGATATGCTTGAAACATTGAAACCGAGATTGCCAGTAGTGCTTGTTCCTGAAAGGCCTGCTCCACCACCACCACAACCAACTACTGCAAGAATCAGTAGCAGTATAAATAAAAGCCCAACGATATTATTTTTGTGATGATTCATTCTAAATCCTGTTTTGAGTGTTATAATCTAGAATCTCATTATGCTTTAATTTAGTCTGCAAAAATGATTTCTATCCAGACGTCACGTAATCATAAAACAAAACGATACAATTTCAAAACCACCGTATTTGATACAAAACAACTAAATTATTTTGTATCAAAATTAACATTAATTATTTTTTGGTTTCAAAAATAGACTGCTTTGTTCCAAACAAGAGGGACGGCAAATCAAGCACTTCACACCTATCTTTTCAACAGAAAAAACTAATCAACAGCGGGGCGAACTGCGATGTCAAATTCATAAATTGACATCAAATCCTCCGCCGAAAGCGATGGCAATTGGTTCAATCGGTCAACCAACACCTGCACATCACCACCATCTGGCAAAGCAATCGATCCTAGCAACGCAAACTTGTGGTTCAAAATTCCCTGCAGATTAGCCGAGACATTCCGAGCATGACCCGACGGATACATGCAAAGACCAGAATCCAGCACCGTACCATCTTCTAAGGTCACCACCATCGAAGTCGGAATACCATCTGGATAGTTGCGATCGTACTCATCGCCACCGTGTTCAAACTGAATCTTTTCCATCACCGCCCGAGTCGCGGGGTCAAAAATCGCTTCTTTGCCGTAATCCAAGGGCATCA
>JAPLFV010000022.1 GCA_026390495.1 Pseudomonadota bacterium
CCAATTTTCTTGATTTCCTCACTAATCGATATATCTCGCTTAGAAACTTTAACGCCTTCTTGGTTTAATAAAGTTTCAAGCTCAGCATGAGTAACAGTTCCAAAAATTCGCTCATCAGGTCCAACTTGTTTGGAAACCGTAACAGAGATTTTTTCGATTTTTGCTGCTAGAGATTTAGCTTCAGCCAAAAGCGCTAATTTTTTCTTTTCGAGCTGCCGAGAAAAGTGTTTTAACTGAGCCTCATTTGCTTCATTTGCAACATTTGCAAGGCCACGGGGCAAAAGATAATTTCTTGCATAGCCATTTTTTACATTTACAATCTCACCAATGCGGCCTAAAGCAGGCACATCATGACTTAATATTACTTTCATCTAAATATCCTCCAAAGTTTTCTGAATCAAACAAAATGCCTAACCAGAAGTATCAAAATTATTCCTTGTCCATTCGAAATTCTGAATTAGCCGCTTCTCGAGCCGCAATTGCTGCTTTAGCAATTTGATCCTTTCGAACAGTTGGATCTACATTCTCGCCTAAATAAACTGACATATAACGTAGAATATCCTCATCAATTCTCATTAATCTTTCCATTTCGGATAGATTAGCGGAGGTTCCAATAAAATCGTAATTTGTGTAGACGCCTCTGTGATGCTTTTTCATTGGGAATGCAATTTTTTTGCTACCCCAAGCATCTTTCTTCAAGATCTCGCCACCATCAGAAACCATAAGTTTCTCATACTTGCCGAGTAATTTTTGCGACTCAGACTCTGGTAGGTCAGCACGACTAATAATTGTTACTTCGTATTCTCTTAACACTTGGATTCCTCCCTTACGGATTAAAATAGCCCTGCACAACCACGCACAGAGCAAAGGAGCTAACGACTTCACGGGACATTTCATATCACCGTTTAAGCAAATCTTTAAGCCTTAACTTCGCCTCGGGAACGACTGCTTTCAAAAATCCCTCGACAATATTATTGTCGAGACCTCTCAAAACATAACTTGAAACTTCCGTCTCAGGATTCCCGTCTTCATTCAAACCTGGCCGGCCAACCCCAAGTTTTATCCTACTAAAATCTGCCCTGCCAGTTACGTCCATAATCGATCTCAAACCATTATGACCACCATGACCACCACCAATCCTTGCCTTTACCGCCCTAATTGGTAGGTCAATATCATCGTGCAGCACAATCCATTGAGAAGCTTCGATTTTGAAAAATTGAGCAAACTTAGCAACCGACTTTCCACTTAAATTCATAAAAGTTAAAGGCTTTACAAAAACAACTGGAGTGCCTTCAATATTTCCTTTAGCGAACTCACCGTCAAACTTCGAACTTTCCCAAGTAGCGCCTGATTCGGAAGCTAAATAATCAACCAACCAGAAACCGGCATTATGCCAAGTCTTCTCATACTTAGTCCCAGGATTGCCGAGTCCAATGACAAGTTTCAAAAGCCCCTCAAGCGTTCATTAAATCCACATGCAAGCAATGACGTTTCACTGGATCAACTTGCAACTCATGAATTCGAACTAAAGTTGTTTTTCCATTGAAAGATAAATTGAACTTGCGGTCTCCAAACTTCCAGGCTTTAGGGAGATATTTAGGATCTAACTCAATCAAAGTAGATTTGCCTTTTTCTAAAAGAACAGCTGGGACTTTTCCGGCCTTACGAAGTTTGCGAGTGTAAGATTTTCCAGATTCAGTTCTGCTGAACGCCTCAATTGTAAAAATTTCATTGTCTGTCATGATCGCTCCGATACGGTAAATACGCTAAAATAAGTGTCAAAAATGGACCTACCTTATATCTGCTAGACCGATTCGCTGCAATGTCTTTTTTATAATCATTTTGCCAGAAAAAATAGTTTTTAACCGATTCCAATCTTTGAGCAAGGTAATTCTCACACTGGGGACAAGTTCTGAGGCAAAATCACCATGGCAAAGCTTGGCTTAAAATATTTGAATTTGTAAACACCGCACCAAATGAATCTTGGCTACTTTCATATAAAAATTAATAAAATCAATGAATTGCCAGAAGTACTGAACTTCCTGGAGTTTTGCACTGGCAAAATAACCAGCAACATTCAAATAAAAAGTGAGCTAATTGAGTCTGAATTATGTATTCGCCTCAGAGCTTTACCAAAAAGCTCCGCCATGCTTAACTGTTTGATTTTACCGCATTTCATGGCGTCGGCAGACAGCGGGATGGAATCTGTACACACAAATTCTGTCAAGGCTGAATTTGTAATTCTCTCAATCGCGGGACCAGACAAAACAGCATGACTGACTGCAGCTTTTACAGACCTAGCCCCTTGTTCCATCAATGCACTAGCGGCTTTAGCCAGAGAGCCTGCGGTATCACAGATATCATCGACCAAGATACAGTCCTTATCTCGCACGTCACCAATTAAATGCATAACGTTACTTTCATTTGGACGATCTCTTCGCTTATCAATAATTGCCAACCCACATTCAAAATGTTTAGCGAGAGCTCTTGCTCGCTCAACTCCGCCAGCATCAGGCGAAACAATAACTAATCGATCGGATCTCTTAAAATAAGAAACAAAAATGGGTTTTGCAAAAAGATGGTCTACTGGAATATTAAAAAATCCTTGAATGGCTCCGGTATGTAGCTCCATCGTTACCAATCGATCAATACCACTTGCTTGAATGAGATCTGCGACAAGTTTTGCTGTTATTGGTGTCCGAGGGGCACTCTTACGCTCTTGGCGAGCGTAACCAAAATATGGCATCACTAACGTAACTTTCTGCGCCGAAGCTCGCCTAGCAGCGTCGGCCATAATCACTGCTTCCATGATATGGTGGTTGGCAGGAAAACAAGATGATTGGATTATATAGACATCTCTACCTCTGACGTTACAACCCAGCTCAACGCGTGTTTCGCCATCAGCGAATTGACCGACTATCGCGTCTCCTAATGGGATATCAAGGTATGCAGCAATTTTTGTAGCGAGGGGTCTGTTTGAATTACCGGAAAAAATGATCATTTCTGTGTCCACGAATTCTCCTTAAATTAGGATGCGAGTGAGACATGATCAAATGCAAAAGATGATTGAATCCTAACAAGGATCATTCATAAGCTAAATATTTCAGGCTCAATGGTAGGGGCGGTAGGATTCGAACCTACGAATGCTGGAATCAAAATCCAGAGTCTTACCACTTGACGACGCCCCTAAATAAAACGCCAAATTTAGCTGTTTGGGAAAATTATCTGTAACCCCTTAAGCTGTCAAGGCTTAAGTACCGCCTGCTTTAGGAAGCAATGGCACATTTAAAGGACCAATAGCCCATTTGGGCCGTCCAAGGTCATCGCAATCCAGTACCCAAGCACTTGGGGTAAGGTCGTCCTCATACATGATCTTTTCTGTCAATGCATCAATAACTAGCACCTTAAATGCTCTTTTTAATGCTCGACCTCCAAAATTTCCATCTTTTGCGGAATCAATCAATTTAGATTTCAATGTCTCACCAAGAAAAAGACGAACACCCCGATCTTCGATTCTTTTATTCAGCTGACTAAG
Source organism: Pseudomonadota bacterium (assembly GCA_026390495.1). GTDB lineage: Bacteria > Bdellovibrionota_B > Oligoflexia > Oligoflexales > RGVZ01 > CAMDKS01. The sequence goes on from JAPLFV010000022.1 coordinate 3,536, forward strand.
CTCTTTCCCTATGAGTCTTTCCAAATGGGTTACGCCAAGTTTTGAAAATTCAATGATTTCATCAATTCTATTTACAAATTCTGGTCGCAAAATTTCGGACAAAGCTATGCGTGTGTTTCTCTCTCGCTCCTCTGCACTAAATGCTTGAACTGCCTCGATCTTCAAATTCGAGGTCATTACAATAAGGGTGTTGGAGAAATCAACCAATTTTCCATTTGCATCGGTCAATCGACCATCGTCGAAAGTCTGAAGCAAAATGTCCAAAACTCTTGGGTGAGCCTTTTCAATTTCATCAAATAATACCACCGAATAGGGCTTTCTTCTCACTGCCTCAGTTAGCTCTCCACCTTCACCATGGCCAACATATCCAGGGGGTGATCCTACCATTCTTGATACAGAGTGCTCTTGCATGTACTCAGACATGTCTATCCGTATCATCTTTCTTTCATCCTCAAATAATTCCTCGGCAAGCGCCTTTGCAGTTTCTGTTTTTCCCACACCTGTAGGACCTAAGAACAAAAATACTCCAATCGGTTTTCCTTGTTCATTTATTCCAGCTCGAGCTCGTCTGACGGCTTTTGAAACACTTTTAATCGCAGCAGACTGCCCAAACACTCGCAACTCAAGTCGCTCTTCCATGGCCAACAGTCGTTTATTGTCGGATGCAAGCATCTTCTCAACAGGTATCCCAGTCCAAACACTAACAACCTCTCCCACCTCTCGCTTGCTGACGATTTGTCGCAAATAATGATGTTCAGACTGCATGGCCTGCAACTCTTTTTTTGCCGCAGAAATTTCTTCCTCCATTTTCGGAAGTTCGAAATATTGCAAGCGCGCGGCAAAATCATAGTCAGCTCTCGATTTACTCGACTCAAACAAATTGTTAAGTTCCTGCTTTTTTGATTCGAGCTGAGACAATCGCTCCATTTGAATCTGATGTGCGCGCCAAACTGAATTCATTTTCTGAAATTCAGACCTGGCTTTCTCAAGCTTAAAGTCAATTGCCGTCAAGATAGAAAGACTTCTTGGACCTGGAGTGATAGCTTTTCTTTCAATCTCAAACCCCTCAATTGTCGCGCGAAGCTCGTCCAGTGCAGCAGGCATGCTGGCAATTTCTAGCTTTAACCGACTACATGCCTCATCGAGCAAATCTACAGCCTTATCAGGCAATTTTCTTGCAGGAAGATATCTCATCGAAAAATCAACCGCTGCAATCAATGCATCATCGTCGACTTGAACTCCGTGATGAACCTCATAGCGGGATTTTATGCCCCTCAAAATTGCAATGGATGATTCTCGTCCTGGTTCCTCAACCAAAATTGGTTGAAATCGACGTTCGAGTGCGGGATCCTTCTCGATGTGCCGTTGATACTCATCTAAAGTCGTTGCTCCCACGCAATGAATTTCACCTCTTGCAAGAGCCGGTTTTAAGAGATTCGCCACATCGGCCCCACCTTCTTGATTGCCCGCTCCGACAATCATATGAATTTCATCTATGAATAGAACGACGTTACCTTGAAGCTTTTCAAGAGCCTTCAATAGCGATTTCAATCGCTCTTCAAATTCTCCTCGATATTTGGCACCCGCGAGCATCGACCCCAAGTCCAAGCTCAAGATGCGTTTACCTTTCATCGTTTCAGGGACCTGACCTGAACACAGTCTCAGTGCCAATGCTTCAATAACAGCACTCTTTCCTACACCAGGCTCACCAATTAAAACGGGATTATTTTTCTTCTTTCGCCCAATGATTTCGAGAAGTCGACGTACTTCATGATCACGGCCAATAACTGGATCCAATTCGCCTCGCTCTGCTTGAGCAGTAATGTCAATTGTGTATTTGCTCAGCGCACTATCAACTTTTACCCCTTTTGCATTTTCATTTGACGACTCAGTCTCAATATTTGCTTTAGTGCCCTCTTTTGATTTGGATTTGTCCTTGCCATTGTCTATGTTGGCTCGAAGACTGTCACTTGCGGTAAATTCTTGGTTAAATAAATTTGGCGCTTCGCCTTTTTGCTTAATCGGAGAAGAGTTCCCTTTAAGGTCTCTAAACCCTGAGTGTGTGCGAAGTATCGTCGATTGCTTCACCAGACATGGCCAAAGCTTCGCGACACCTATCGGGTCATTTTTATGAATAGTTTCTGCCTCATCCAATGCAGCATCTAGTCTGAGTCCAAAGCCAATCTTAGAGACTCCAAAAATCTTCGGCTGCTTTTGTAGGCTTTGATGGAGACTCAAAATAAGGGTTTGGCGAAGATCTGAAGAAACAATATCATCATGATCTCTTAGAATTGACAGAGCGACATGTTCAATTTCAAGACTTTCATGCCCTAAACTTTTTGCAAGCCTCAAGCCTTGGTGAAAGGCTTTTTGGGATAAAAAGTCATATTTTGAGACATCCATATAAATCCCCCGAAAAAAATTCTATTCACTGGGGATATCGGCAACTTTTACATTAACCTAAATGACTTTTAGCGATCACTTTTTTTGGGTGCGAACAAAATCAGATTGGCTTCTTAAGACCCGCTAATGCAACCCAAGACCGCTCCGCTTCTCAGCCGAGTTGCCCCTTTGAACCTACTGACAAAAAGTGCTGTATTAATGACTAGATTTTGACTTTTCGATAAATCGCATTTTCAAGTCCAATAGAACCTGTTGAATAAGCGCCTCCTCTTCTTTCGTTAAATTGCCTTGGGTCTTATCGAAAAGAAGAGAAATTAATTCAATATTCTGGCGGGCAAGCGGAAGATTAATAACAAAGTCTTTAGACGACGACGCCTTGGTCTCTCCCAGATAATGCAATGCAGCTCCAGAGAAACCCATAACGAGATCTTTAAATCCTATTGCATGATTTTCAGAAAAGCTGTCTTTATTGTCCATTATTTCACCCAAATATCAAAAAAAATTGCAAAGAATTATATGTAAATAATGCGTGTTGATCGTTGAATTTGCAACAAACAAAACCATATTGCCTAAATTACCTTTGAAAAGTACCGAATAAGATTCCAGGAACTCAGAAAAGGCAACAATGACAGATTCAATGACAAAAAATAAAAAAGACCAGAGAGCAGTGCTCTACTACGTCTCTGGGCAGTCTAACGAAGCTTTCAAACTTCGACGAGATGCCACCATTTTTGGACGCGAAAAAGGAGATATAATCCTTTCGGATACCGAGGTAAGCTCGAC
>JAPLFV010000297.1 GCA_026390495.1 Pseudomonadota bacterium
ACATAAATCTCCCACCTAAAGAAAGATTACTGCAACTTACAGATGTCGGCGCTCAGTTAACAAGAATCCTTTATGACTATCCGCTATCCCCATCTTCTTTAGCAAAAGGCACAGAGGTCGCTAATCAGATGGTTGATGTGATGGAACAAGACATCACCTGCGTGGCGGCACTTGGAAAACTTGCAAGTCATGATTGGTATACTTATTACCACAGTGCTCGAGTTGCCGCCTATGCCATTGCGATTGCGATAGAAATGGGATTGACTGATCGAGATCAGTTGCGAGAATTGTCACTAGGGTGTTTGTTTCATGACGTTGGCAAAAGTAAGATTAAATTGGAAATTTTAAATAAAACGGGACCGCTCAATACAGAGGAATGGTCTGAAATACGGAATCATCCAGAGTACGGCGTCTTAATTATAGATTCGAGTCGATTTAGCTTGATACCTAGGGAAATTATATTGCACCATCATGAACGTCTGGACGGTGGTGGGTATCCCCATAAATTAACAGTTAATGAGTTGCTTCAAGAAGTTAGAATTGCGGCCTTCGCGGATACTTTTGACGCTCTAACAACCAATCGACCTTATCAAGTCGGACGATCTCGATATGAGGCCTTAGACTTGATTCGCCATAGGTTTTTGATGCAGTTGGATCCTGAATGCTACAAAGCTATGGTCGAGATTTTAAAACGAGTAAAAGTATGATGACAATGTTTTATAAATTTTCCGGTCTCTTTTTCTTTCGTGATCACTTTAATTTTGATCATGCGACGATTGATAAATGTGATGGTCATTTTGCGAGTAATAGCTCTCGGAATTATTCTTATAGAATACTGCTTATTTTGATATTTGCCTTTTTTATGAAATCTGAAGGCTTATCCGCCGCGTCTGAATTTGGGCGCGGATTTGAGGAGAATGATAGTGATCAAACGGTAGAAGCAGATGAGGACTGGACGCCTGAACACAATGCAGATTTGGAAACTACCCAGTTTGAAAAGAGAGTAGCTGCAGAAAATGCCTTTTTTTTACAGATCGGCGAAGCAACTACCTGGAATTCGTATGGCGCAAAATACCAAAGGTGGCTGGATCCCGGAATTGCTGTTTCCGGATTCATGGGTGTGGGGAATCAGCATCGTAAATACTCCAGTCAATCTATCGATCTTAACCTAAAGTCAGAAAATTTAGGTGCGCGATTTCAATGGTGGCCTAGTCAATTTTTCCCTTTTTCTTTTGCGTTAGACCCATCATTACATAGATGGAAAATAAAAACGAAATGTTCGACCTCGGACGCCGTCGCTACATGTGGAAGTGGAGACATTGATGCAATCGGATATGGAATTGCTGGGTCGATCATCGTAACATGGTTTGTCACGGATCATATTGCCATTGACTGGCTTTTGTTTGGTGTAAAGGATTCAGGGGCGTGGAAGCTAAAGGAGTCAGACAACTTTAATCAAAATGCCAAAGAGTACTCTAAAGAGTATCTGTTGGATTCAAAGGCCATTAGTTTTGCGAATGTGTCCCTAGGGTTTACCTTTTAGTCCATTTTTTTAATAAAATTTGCAACTATAGTCATATCTGGGAGGCATTGAGTTTGATAAATTCTTTTATTTTATTCATTGGGTATCTTACACTTTGTAAATTTGGCTCTTATCTATATTCTGGAGAAGCAGAAGTTGCGTATTTTTGGCCGCCAAACGCGCTTGTAGCAGCCTTTTTGCTTTCAACTGAAAGGCGCAATTGGGGTGCATTGCTGGCGGTCATAGTTCCCGCAGAGATGATCGTAGATTATCAAAACGGAATTGCGCCCATTTACGGATTTGGTTTAGGAATTGCAAATCTACTTGAGTCTCTTTTGATAGCCATTGGCATATCTAAGTTTGTCAAAACAAAGGATGCTATTCTTGCGTCTGTTAATGATCTTCTGCAATTCTTTTTGATTTGCGTGGTGGTACCTGTTTTTACTGGGTTGATTGGCGCAGCTGTAATTTATGCTAATGGCATGCAGAATAGTTACTATAGCGCCTGGTTTCTGTGGTGGATTGGAGATGCGCTGGGTCTTTTAGTTTTTTTGATTCCATTTAGGGTAGCAATCTTGCATTTTAAGTCACTCAATGCAAAATGGAATACGAAGATCGTCAAGGAAAACATTAATCTTGAAATGGTGATATTGCTATTTTTGACACCTATTATTTGCTTTATATCATTGGGAGCTGGGGGTCAGTTCATTTCAATTCCTGCCTTAGTGTTTCCCGTTATGATTTGGGCGGCATATCGGTTTCAGATCCGAGGAAGTAGTATTGTTATTGCTGAGATTGCTATGGTTATGGCTCTATATGATATTTTTTATGGCAATCATACAGGGCAAAATTTGGGTGCCCTTGATCGGGTCATAGCAATGCAAGTGTTTTTAGTTATGAGCATTGGGACGACCTATTTGTTATCCGTAGCGGTTGAAGATCGGAATCGAACTCAACAGATTGTAGAACAGCAAAGAGTTGTGATGATTTCTCACGCTAAGATGGCAGCTTTGGGCGAAATGTCTGCTGGCATTGGCCACGAAATCAACAATCCTTTGACAATCTTGATTGCTAAACTTTCTCTCATGAAGAGAAGAAAAGAGGCATCTCAAATTCCTGACAGGGACATTGATCTGAAAGAATTGGATAAATTGGAGACAACGGTTTTTAGAATCTCTAAAATTGTTCGGGGCCTAAAGGCCTTCTCAGGCACAAGCGATCAAGAGCCAATGAGCCGCGTGATCATATCTGACCTTGTTAATGATTCCTTGGATCTGTGTCGGGATAGACTAAATGAAGTAATAATAGACTTGAGAATCACTGCAGGTGAAAATGTTTTGGTAAGCTGCCGCCCATATCAGATCGTGCAAGTATTATATAATCTTTTATCGAATTCATGCGATGCCATTTCAGGGCTCGACTCCCCTTGGATTGAAGTCTCTTACTTTGTCAAGGGACAGTCTCTATTCATCAGGGTCACTGATTGCGGCAACGGGATACCAAGCGAGGTTGCTGAAAAAATGATGCAGCCGTTTTTTACCACGAAAGAGGTTGGCAAAGGAACGGGTCTTGGATTGTCCATATCAAAGGGTCTTATGGAAAGTCATGGAGGTTCCTTAACTTACATTGGCAATGCCAAAAACACGACTTTTGAACTTATGATTCCTTTGGATCGTAGTGAAGCCTCAAACTCTTAATTTTTCGCCCTATTTTAGCGCCTTGACTATGCCGCTTTTGATTCAATTGAAGTAGACTTAAGAGTTTCCCAGCCAGCAAGAATCCATTGCCTGCCTTCATCTTTGATTGTGGTGCCACATCCAGAACAATTGCTATCGACTACATCGCCGACAGCCAGCCCGCATGATTTGCAGTGAAGACTTCCCATTTTGTTTTGCAATTCACTTTGCGCGTTGTCTCTTCTTATTAAAACCATATCTGAGGCAAAACGCTCAGAGGGTTCCTTTGGATTAGTTTTGGCCATCCATTTGACATGAATTTTTGCAACTAACTGGTTTGGCATTCGTTCAAAGCCTGTGAGTTCGACTGAGCCGACTCCAATGTCCGTCCTTACTGGCAGATCGGCTATGGTTTGGCATAGGTCACTTTGGGCAACTGACTCTAGAACTTTCAAATTTTTTGTGCGCCTTGTTGTCATCATGCGCCAAAAAATTACGGATGCATGATCTTCCAACAACTGAACAGAAAAATAGGGATCTTTTTGTCGAACATTTTCGATTTCGTCAAAGGAAATTTCAGAGTCAGTATCAGAAACTTCTTGGGTGATTTCGGTAAGAACCCAATCAAACTCTCCACTGCGCAGGATGACGTTGCAGGCAGGGCATTTTGCGTGTTGATTCATAACCACCGGAACAGTGCACTCGGGGCAACATCCTTCTAGGAGACCTTTGGTGTTTTTTGTTTTGACTCCCACAAATCTGGTGAACGTCCAGTATTCTGTAAATTCAGCTGGAGAGGATTTTACGGTCTTTCCTTTTTCGTTCAGATATTCGTCTTTCATAGATGCGGAAAGCTCTACGGTAGTACTTTCATATTTTCCGTCGATGTCATGGCTATAGATTTTGCATGATTGTATTTTAATATCTGAAAGTTTATTTTTAAGTTTTTGAGCTTTTAAATCCTCAAGCTGAATGGAGAATCTCTCATAAACGCCATCGCTCGAAAAAGGCCGCATAGGTATCAAGTTGCCTGTACTCCAAGAATTTTGCACGATCATAAAAGCAGATTCAACTCTTGCAAGGAATTCCTTTGGTTTGAAGTTAACATCATTTCCTTTGATTTTATGAATAGC
>JAPLFV010000145.1 GCA_026390495.1 Pseudomonadota bacterium
ATTCAAAATAATGAGGAAAAGCCAATCCCATGATCAAGCCAGGTGACAAAGCTCCAAATTTCGCCATTCATACAGATGTTTCCAGTGTAGAAGACCTCAATACTATTCTGAAATCAAGTCACGTTGTATTGTATTTTTACCCAAGAGACAACACACCAGGATGCACAAAACAAGCTTGTAGCTTTGAATCCAATATTCAAAAAATTGAAAAATTTGGTGCAAAAGTAATTGGAGTCAGCCCTGATACAGTTGAGTCACACGCAAAGTTTCGAGGGAAATTTGACTTATCTTTCCCACTTCACTCCGATCCAAGCCACGAGGTTTGTGAGTTGTATGGAGTTTGGGGTGAAAAGAAAAACTACGGAAAAACCTACTTTGGTGTGATTCGCTCCACCTTTCTGATTAAGAAAGGTGGAAAAATTGCGGAGATATGGAATAAAGTTAAAGTCGCTGGCCACGAAGATGTAGTTATAGAAGCTTTAAAAAAACTTTAACGATATCAGGAACCCTCAATATATTTTTGTAAATACCAACTCACAAATATGGTGCAAACAGATTCCAAAACTGCTGTTTCAACTTTGCCTGAACACCTGAAGGATTTGCATACAAAGCAGCATTTTCCTTTGAGACCAATATTGATAGACTTGGAGCTAAAAAAGACTCTGTAATCTTAATCAATTCACCCACAGAATTTTGATTCTCAAAAGCAACAATGGTCTCTCCATTTAAATATCGACTGCGCGGATCAATATTGTAACTTCCAACCAAAGCTGCCTTTCCATCGAAAATCGCATATTTGGCATGATTCTGACCCTCGCCATTTTTCAAAATCAAATCACTTCCCCATTCATATATATCCAGGCGACCACCAGTGAAGTCACCGGAATTGGCCGACATCAGCGCCTGATAGGTAGATCGACTAACATGGCCTAGGGCTTCAATTTCCTGTGCTGCAAGGTGATTCGTAACAATTTTTACTTTTACGCCTCGTGCAACTGCCCTCGTCAAAGCTGCTATCATATCTGAATCGGGCACAAAGTAGGCGTTCACAATCGAAATGGAAGACGTAGACTTCTCAATCATGTCCAAATATACGGGAGCAATCAAATCTTCCTTTTGTCTGGGACGACTATGCAAAAACCTCATCAATGCCGGTTGCCAATTAAGATTTAAGGGAGCAACTTCGATCGCTTTGAGTCGACTTACAATTGCCGGTCTTTGATTTGTAGGACCTGCATTCGGGATAAACGGCAAATTCATAATTGCAGATAATGACTCAAAGCTTTGCATGTTTTTGCGAATTTTTTCATTTAAAAATTCTTGATATGTCCATTCAAAGGAATTTAAAAGATCCTTAACTATTGGCCCCTTCACCACTACATCCTGATCTCTCCACATTTTAGCGGGATTTTCCTTATCAACATAGAAATACTCATTAGCTATATTCGCTCCGCCTATTATGGCACTTGCAGTGCTTGGATTCTCTGCATCTACAATAAAGAGCTTCTCGTGATATCTCATATTAGCATCTTGGAGAGTCTCATCAAACGTACGATCTTGGGTCAGACTTGAAATGAAATTTTGATAGAGAAACTCATATCCTTCGATTTTAATATCATTGCGTTGGAGATAATAGAACATCCGATGATCATCAAGTTTTCCATTGATAACAGGATCAATTAAAATCCTGACATTAACACCACGCCTTTTTGCAGCAATCAATTTATCCGCAATTATGTAGCCAGATTCATCTCCCTTTATAATAAATGATTGAATTCGAATCGAAATTTTTGCTTTATCAATCATTTGAGCTCTTGCCGCAAACCTTGATGCACCATCTATAAGTGTAGCAACTTGAGAGCCATCGTTTCTATGGATTGGAAAAACTGCCGCCAAAGTTTCCGGTGATATGTTACTTTTTGGGTCAATTTTATAAGTAGGATTGAAGACCTGATATACACTATTGTAAGTCTCCAAATTATTATTTGACTGATCGTTCTGCGCACGGTCAGTGTTAGACGATTCTGCACCTTCTGCCTTCCGACCGGATCTCTGAGATACTGAATTAGAACCACAGCTACCCAACAATATAGTTCCGATAGTAATCAATACAATGTGACTGTGACTCATAACTATCCCCTATGTTTTGGCAAGATTCCAATAAGCCTAAATTTCATTTACCCTACTAAAGCAATCGTCGTGCCAATCAAAAAATAATAAGATTTCCGCGGGTTGGAATGAGGGCTCTTGTTCAAAACTCCATAAAATGTCAATTAATTGATCAAATTGAACGCCACTAAGGTCAACAAACCCAATAGTCTAGAATTTAAATGTATTTTGACTCCAATTTTGCGCAATCATTGGCAAAGGTCATTGAAATCGACGGTAATTTCGGACGGTTGCAAAGTCGTCTCAAGGAACAGTAAGAATGTTCGATCTTCTAATTATGTCCTCGACCAACTTTGAGTCCAATAGCGGAGCAGCAAATGAGAAAATTCTTAGCAAAAATTACTCTATATACCATATCGCTAATAATGGTGGTCTCCATTTGGCCGATACTGGTATTTAAACTTAGCCCTCAGTCTCAAATCTTCCAATTGACGATATTTCTCTTAACTCCTGGCATCCTATGGAGTCTCGCATTGTTACACTCAAAGACATTTGACTTCGCCTGCAGCATTAACCAAACACAGGTCTATGAAAATATTGTTTCTGAATTTCAATTCAATTTCACCTCTTGCTATAAGTATTTCCAACCTTCATTGCACCAATTTGCAAATAGACTCACGCGGACTTATTTAGCAGCTATTATATTAATCAAACCTAGAGTTTCTGGCATTGTGCCCTTTGAATATTACAAAGGTACCTTGGCCAATACTTGACCACGCGCACGATCATTCATATTTTCAACGGAAATAGTACATGACCGTTTTCTAGGTAACTTTTTGAAGCCTTTTAACAAGGTGTATCATTTTCTTATCAGGAAGATCAGGAAACTCTGATCTAATTATCTCG
>JAPLFV010000073.1 GCA_026390495.1 Pseudomonadota bacterium
AAAACCATAATCAGGAAAAATATCGTCTTCGATTGCCATTAGTCTGTCCCTATATTCCTTTGCAATAATTGAAGCGGCTGCAATGCAAAAGGTAGTGCTATCTCCTTTGACAATGGTAATTTGCGGTAAGTCCAGATTAGGAATAAATTGATTTCCATCAACTAAAATTAAGTCAGGTTTTATTTTTAATCCTGAAACTGCTCGGTTCATCGCTATAAAGGTAGCTTTTTGGATGCCTTGCTCTTCTACCTCGAAAACGCTGGATTCACCTATATTGGAGGCAACCGCAATTGAAAATAGGGTACCTTGAATCCTTTGTCGCTGATTACTGCTTAAGGTTTTACTATCTCTGATTAACCTAATTAAGTTTGGCTCTAATTCACAGAGCGCATTATAGTCAAGTATTACTGCTGCAGCTACGACAGGTCCAGCAATGCAACCTCGCCCCACTTCATCAACTCCGCAAATATATCTATAAGAGAGCTGTAAGTCAGATTCCCGTTGCCCCTTCAAGGTATCGTCGAAATTTTTGAATAATTTAACCAATTGCTTTGGTTATCATATCAGATAGTTTGGCTTTAGGTACTGCGCCTACGACACTGTCTATGACCTTGCCATTTTTAACAATAACCATAAATGGAATTGACCTTACTCCAAATTGAGCAGGTGTATTTGCGTTTTCATCAACATTCATCTTGGCAACTACAAGCTTGCCAGAAAATTCTGCTGCTAAATTCTCTAAAACAGGTCCAATTGCTACACATGGGCCGCACCAGGGAGCCCAAAAATCCACAAGTACAGGAACATTCGATTTTAGTACCGAGCTTTCAAAATTTGAATCTGTTACGTTTATTGTATTTTGAGACATTTATGCACCTCCTAAGAAACTCAATTTTTATCTACAGTACCGATGTTTGCTTATCAGATTGATTTTGTAAAGAGACAAAATATCAGTGGTGTTTTAGGCCTGAAGTTTAGAGAATCATTGTGACAAGCATTTAGTTGAGGTCCCTCTGCAGCCGATAGTTGCATCGAGAACAATTCCTCCTGAGGCAGTCATGGCATCTTTAACGGATTTTGAAGAATTGCGTTTTGATATCGCAATCATAACCCCGCCTCCACCTGCCCCACAAACTCGTGTGAAGAGAGCGCCAGCTTCTTTAGCCGCGCGATCAATTCTAATGGTTTCTGAAGTTTCAACACCTGGCCATAAATTGCATCTAATCTTCCACTCTTCATTCGAATTTGCAAAAGCATCTGACCAATCTTGTCTCAAAATGGCATTCGCACAATTTAGAGAAGCAGAACCCAACAAAGATAGATGTTCAATGGTTTCTTTATCATTGTCAAAGACCCTCTTAAAGATTTCCCAATTGTTTATCGCAGAGGCGCGCGATTTGCCACTATAGCAACATATTATCTCAAAGCCGCTTGTAGCAAGACTATCACAACTAAGTGTTTCTATATTTACTCTGCCAAATTCGTAAGTTAAAATGTTCAGTTGCCCACGCAAACCACCCCAATAATCTTGAATTCCAGTAGGTGCATGTATAATCTTTGACTCAACATCTTGAGCCAATCTCACTGTTTCCGCTTCAGATGGAATTTTGAAACCAGGATCAATACTGTTTCGAGCATAAAAAAGACAATTTAACGCTGAAACAGCCAGACATGACGAACCCCCTAATCCAGCACCAGCTGGAGAAAGTGCAAATGTTTCTAGATCAATTGGAGGAAGGTTTTTACTCCATGCTGTTTTAACCAAAAGGCTTAAAAGCGGCAATGAAGTAGGGTAAGCGGATATTTCATCAAATCCACCACGAATAATAATATTTTGGTCCTTACTAGAAATCGAATATTGATTCGAATTACTCAGGGAAACCGTTGTGGTTGCGGTTAGACTGACTCCAATATTAACGGTAGCTTTCTTATCTATAATA
>JAPLFV010000276.1 GCA_026390495.1 Pseudomonadota bacterium
TGGCTCAAGAATGAGTTGGCTAAGATCAAAAAGGAGCTTTTTGTCTTCTTTTGGCGATTCCATCTTAGTCAGACCAATCGCTTCTGCCCCGCATATAAACTCATCGATACTTTCTGAATACGCTCCGAGAAACATTCGATAATAAGCAGCTAGAAAGTCTTTGTTGAAGCGTCGCGTTGCACCGAAATCTAATAGCACCAACTGATTTGATTGGTTTTGGGTTCTTTTGACCTTATAATTGCCAAAATGTGGATCTGTCTGCATGACCCCCCACTCGAAGAACTCACGAAAGAATAACTCCAACGCAAGTATGGCAAGCTCATTTCTCTCCTTGTAGGTAAATTCGTTTATCAAATCGGACGATAAGTTATCTGCGTCTATAAATTCGGTCGCTATAATTTTTTTTGTCGAAAATTCACGAATAACTTTTGGGACGATATAACGAGAGTCCGTCTTCAGAAGATCGCCAAACAATTCGGTGCTGTCTGCTTCCTGTAGATAATCTAGCTCTTGAAGAAGCATTGATTTTGCTTCAGCAAAAACCGGATTAAAGTCGATACCTCGAAGGTTCAATGCCCTTAAGGTGAATTTCAAAAATGAAATATCAGTGTCAATTGCTTTGTCGATTCCAGGATATTGAACCTTTAAGCAAATGGCCTTTTGATTTGGCATTAAAGTGGCACGATAGGCCTGACCTAAAGAGGCACTTCCAATGCTTGTAGGCTCTATTTTCAGTCGGCTTAGTCGTTCATTTCCTAACTCAGTACGAATGACTTTCTCCATTGTAGACCATTTAATAGGAGGGCTGTCCTTATAGAATCTTGACAGCACGTCATTAATTTCGGGTGGTAAAAAATGTTCGCTATAAAGTGCAATCATTTGGCCAATTTTAAGTGCGCTTCCTTTCAGGGCTCCCAGTTCGCGTGCAAGGCTGTAGAGGTTTTTTTCAAGCATTTGTAAAAGAGGAGCGTCAAATGACTCTTGGTCCCCCTGGTTTTCTAGGCCGGTTTGGTTCGCAGTGGATTCGTTTTTATCGGGAGTGCTTTTGAATAGTTTCTTCGCCGCTGGAACAACTGCAAGGTTAAAACCAGCGATAGCGCTCCACTTTGCCAAGCTATAGCCGCGCAACAAAGGATTGGATCTTAGGTTTTGCTCCTCGACTTTTTCTTGTTTAGGGAGTTCAGATTTTGAGGTTTTTTTTGAAATATGACGATCCTCGTGTAGATGTGCAAGGACGATTGATGCTGTTGTCAGTGATCTTAGTGCACTCGTCAGGCTTGCACCAGATTAAAATGTGAGACAATCGGTTGTCCTGATTTAAGGTGACTATTTTTTTTGGTTCAACGTTGGGAATGCAGCTACACGTTGACTAGGCATAACGTGTAGAGCTTCAAAGCACCAGGATTTTAATTGAATTTAGATTGGTCCCATTCCTTGGAGAATCTACGAGTCTAGGAATTATGGTTTTTTGAACACCCAGGATTTATCCTTTTCGCATAAGTCTTTGAGCTTTCCTTTGCAGACAAGCGTAATGATACTAACATTGTTTGCGCATGCATTTTAAATTTCGAAGTTCTTCTGAGATTCATTCCAATATCCATGGTTGTTATTGTGACAACTATGGTAGCCTTTTCCAGTCATGGATTCTGAAGCAACATATCCTTTTAAACGGCAAACGGCGTCCGCTGTTACTTTGTCGTGATGGACAGATCCTGCATACCATTTTACAACTGGGATTTTAGTATAGTTTTCTAAGCTGTTCACAAATGTCGTAGCTTCACCTGCGGCAAATGTAAACTTTGCATTTGGGTCTTCGACCATAGTTCCTGCAGCGCATCCCTCGATTGTGCCGATTTCGGACTCTAGGACTGGAGCTTCAGTTTCTGCTGGAGGTGAGGGTTCCGGCAAGGCCTCGGCAGCGGGACTTGGTTTTGGTGCAGGTTTCTTTTGAGTTGATGAAGCAAAGTCGGATTCGGAGCAACGTCCTAAAAGTGCAACGGAGAAGGCCATGAAGGGTATTAAGAAATTTGTTTTTTGTTTCATGTGAAAGTCCCTCTTTAGATTGCGAATGCCTGTGTCATCAAACGCTACCTTGTAATGTCGAGATCGTCAGGTTCGGCTGAAACTTTATATTTTATTCTAACTATCTACTTTGATTGTGCTTATGAGATCTATTTACACAATACGACCTGGTAGGCAGTCAATAACAGGAAATCTTGCCCAACGTTTTCATCTAATTTGAGATTGCATATAACCGATTTTATTAAAGTTATGAGATTCTTTTAAATGTTTTTAATTTTTTATCCGATTGCTTTCGCACGGCTTATAGTCGTACAGGAGGAACAATATGAATAAGATGAAAAAAATTAATATTCAAATGTTAACAAGTCGCCGCAAATTTGAAATATGCCTTGTATTGGCATTGGCGGGATGTTCTCAATCGGAAACGAGCCTTAGTCCTTTGAGCAGAGTTTCATCAGATATGTCCAAGGACCATAGTAATGAGCTCGACTCGGCCAGTTTAAGTGCCGCTGCATCAGAAAATGGTTTTCGTTTCAATCCTCCTGCGCTGTCCAATCCAATTCGCGTTTTGATTGAAAAGGATGGCGGCGCATACCCAGCATGGCGAACTAATTATCCCAAGACCAAGGAAAAGATAAAAATGCTTCATGGAAGAATGATTGAAGCGCCGGTTGGTGCCGCTGCGAGTCCTGAATACGATGTCAGTCAGTACTATTTTCCATTTGATCGAGACGTCGAAGTCACAGTGAAAATGCCCCTTCTGTTGAAAGAGCCAATTCAGATCTTTGGTGGTCGCAATGTTGTCATTAGGGGATCGGGCGACGGCTATATTGTCAAAGAATTGAGTAAAGGTATGCCTGCTAAATGCGATCATAGTTTGGAAGACTGCAAGAATAAGCTAAATGATTACAGACCAAACATGTCAGCGGCATTTATCATTGATTCGCCGCGCAATTCTGTTTTGATTGAAAATGTGAAGGTGAAGCTAGGTGGTGATTTTACTGATGCATTTGCCTTCCGTCAAAACCCTGCTACGAATCCAAAGTTAACAGGAGTTGATGTCTTCTTTAGAAATGTGGAGGCACTAGAAATCGGTGGAGCTTATCCTGCTTCTCGCGGCCATGGTGATATTGTTCAACTTCAATCGGGATCTTATCGCAATTTGTTTTTTGAAAAATTTGTCGGAAGTACAGGATACCAAGGATTCTATTTGCCGAATCGCCCAAAAGGCCATTCGACTCTTTGTAAAGTGGTCTCTGAGTTAAAGCCCAATGCAGCGAATGAAAAAGATCGATGGGACGTAAAAATCTGTACCCCTCCGATGGAGGTAAAAGGACAGGTATACTTGCAAAATGTCGTACTAAGGCCGATTGATCCGTCTCTTTGTATACACTGCGTAAAGCCCTATATTGGACTGTGGACAGTTGATCCACCTTCGTCTCAGAATGAACCGGCAAGTTACCAGACGTTTTTAAATGATGTCACTTTTTATAGGGATGCACGACGTCCAGTCAACGGATACATCGTCCCACAACCTGCATGGACAACTCCTGAGGGCGTTATCAACATGACTGTTGAAACAAAGGGAGTCATTAAAGGAAAGTTAACCGTGATTACGGAGAAGAAATAGTCCGATCTGGATTACATTTTTGAAATGAGTTTTTGTCCAATAAAGCAGATGAGATGACT
The DNA here is from genome assembly GCA_026390495.1 of Pseudomonadota bacterium. Taxonomy (GTDB): domain Bacteria; phylum Bdellovibrionota_B; class Oligoflexia; order Oligoflexales; family RGVZ01; genus CAMDKS01. Next base: position 3,712 of record JAPLFV010000276.1, read on the forward strand.
GCATTATTGGACAAATTCGTTTCCCTTGCGAGAAGTCCTTTGTCAATGATTTTGCCGTCCTTGGTCTTGACTATTTATTGATCGGTCTTATTTTATATAAAGTGGCAAGTTATAGTCTAATTGGGCCTAGGCTACAGATTGTTTTTAAAACTAAGGGAATGGACGGTAACGACGTATGCAGCATCAAACTTATCCCTTAGACAAGCCAGAAAACAAAGTTACCGAGGATGGCCAGAAGACGTTCACACATGAGTCAGATACATTGTCTTCGGATCAAGTTTCCATTGAAAACGATGACTCGTTTCAATTGACTCCCGAAGATTTTTTGCCGACACCAAAGCCAAGCCCAAAGGGTTTTGAATTGTACCCAGAAGCCGGTGCAGCATGGGTTGCTAATTTAATGTTGGCTTTTATTTTTTTAGGCTCAATTTTGCATTGGTCGACGTCCTCAGGTTCTCAAAGCCTGTTTACAGCAAGTCGCTTTGCTGTCTTAGAAAATGGAGAGTACTGGAGACTTTTGACAGCTCTGGGCGGGCACGGGGATGTCATGCATTTTTTGCATAACGCTCCAATCTTTTGGTTTTTTGGGTGGCTATTAAATGCCTATTTTGGTTGGTTCAGCTCTTTAGTCCTTTCTACGTTTGTTGGAGTTCTATCCAATTTAATGACTGTTTGGTTTTATGATGCTCGGGTTCAGCTGTTAGGCGCATCTGGTATGGTTTATGGCATGGTTGCGATGTGGTTAGTTCTTTATATACATTTTGATCAAAAGGGATCTTGGCCAAAGCGAGTCATTCGTTCCTTTGGATTTGCGCTCTTGGTTCTCTTTCCACAGACTTATGAGCATAATGTCAGCTATTTAGCTCATGCAAGCGGTTTTGCGATTGGGGTAGCTGTCGCAATTTTATTCATCCCTTTTGCAAAATCTAGAGCACCGGTATTCAATTCGTCCTATTATTTGTAATTTTGTTCATTAAAAGACTATTCTGAAAATTTGCCGGTTTTACTTCAATGGAATGTGGTAATTTCGGAATGGCACTTCTGTCATTCATTTTTTGGTTCCTCAAAGTCGGAGATTCAATGTTTGAATATATTCTTGTTTTGTTGGCTGCGGGTCAAATGGGACTTTTGATTTTCATGGTGTATCGATTTCAGAAAATTGCAAAGCAAAATGACATCCTTCGCGACGTCAAAGATCTGGTTTTGGAAACGCCAGATAAGGTTCGGCGAGATTTTTCAGAGCAACTAGATCGATTTAGACTTGAAACCCAAGCTTCAAGTCGCGAACTTCGTGAAGAAGTTGGAAATACGTTGCGAGGATTGACTCAGAGTCAGTTTCAGCAAATCGATGCCATGATTAGTCAATGGCAATCATTTAGCACAGGAAACGACACGCGCATGAAGGATCTTCAAAGTGCCGTTGAATCTAAATTGGACAGAATCCAAGCTAATAACAGTGAAAAGCTGGAGGCCATGAGGGCAACGGTGGAGGAAAAGCTTCAAGGTACTTTGGATCGGCGCCTTGGCGAATCATTTAAACTTGTTTCCGACCGACTTGAGCAAGTTCAAAGAGGTCTCGGTGAAATGCAGGGTCTTGCTATTGGCGTAGGAGATCTGAAACGCGTTTTAACAAATGTTAAAACACGGGGAACCTGGGGTGAGGTTCAGTTGTCTATGATCTTAGAACAGGTTTTGAATCCAGACCAGTATGAGGCAAATTCAAAATTAGGTCGTAGGTCAAATGACATCGTCGAGTTTGCGGTAAAGTTACCTGGAAAGGATGATGATGGTGGGACGGTGTTTCTACCTATTGATAGTAAGTTTCCTCAAGAACAATATCAGCGTATTTTGACAGCACAAGATACCGTAGATCCGGACGGGTTAGCTAGTGCTCGCAAGGAGTTGGAGCAGGCCATAAAAGTTGCCGCAAGAGATATCCGAGACAAGTACATTCATCCGCCACATACCACAGATTTTGCTCTTATGTTCGTGCCGACCGAGGGCCTATATGCCGAGATTTTGCGAATTCCAGGAATGTTGGAGAAGTTACAGTCTGAATACCGCGTGGTCATCTCCGGGCCAACAACGCTGGCTGCTCTTTTGAATAGCTTACAAATGGGTTTTAAAACACTTGCTATTCAAAAGCGATCAGGAGAGGTGTGGAAAATTCTGGGTGCTGTGAAGAGTGAATTTGGTAAGTTTGGAGAGTTACTTGACGGGGTGCAAAAAACTCTTCAAACGGCCGCAAATAAGTTAGAGGATGCCACAAAAAAGACAAGAACGATCGAATCAAAGTTAAAGGGTGTCGAGGTTATTTCTGAGCCTACTCAGGCCGAATTTGTTGCAGTGAATAATGCGATGCAAATTTAGATAGCCTTGATAAGGCTTTTGTAAAATTGTGTAAGAGGGGACCTCCTTAAATCATGGCGCAAGATGACGTTAAACCTGCATATAAACCCAATCTCTTTAGCTTGTTGTATAAATTGCGAGCTTCTGGTTATAAACTTAGACTTCTAAGTTTTCGATCATCTTTGGAAGAAGAGTATTTAATTTATTTTCTACTGCGAAAACTACATCTTATTAAGGGTGCGGTTTTACTGGTGATATTTTTTTGTTTGGCCGCTATCTTAGGGGCCTGGCCATTCTATGAACCACCAATGTCCGTGAAACTGATGCAACTGGCGGTTTTAAGCTGCATTGTAGCAGTTTACTTTATTTTGCGAACGTACACGTTTTATCATCATCATAAATATATTGCCCATTTGGTTTATCTTGGGTTTTCCGTGCTGATTTTCTTTTTGCTTTGCGTACGCAGTGGTGATTTACAGATTGCAATGATAGCTTTTTACTTTGGGTACGTGATGGTAGTGGTAGCTCTCCCGGCCATTGGTCAAGTTCAGTTTGTGGCACTTGTCAATATTTCAATCAGTTTTATTGTCGCATCCATTTATACTGGAA
>JAPLFV010000265.1 GCA_026390495.1 Pseudomonadota bacterium
ATTGAATCAAAGCTTCAATCTTAATTCGGATTATTGCTTTTATGCAGCTCACGCAGCTTATAAGATGAACGATTTTACGTCCGCAATTTCCATCATTGAAAGTGCACCCAAAAACCTTGCTGAAACTGATGTGGATTGTGCGAGTTTATTAGGTGAATCATATGCTGCAAGAGCTTTGTCCTTAGAAAGTGATGAGGACGCTCGCAAAGCTGTTACGCAGTTAACTAATGCTACAAAATTGATGCGACGATATGGATTAGAAGTGGGACCATCTTTAAGTCTGATTAAGAGGATGGAAGATCGAGTTGGTGGGTCCACTGTTCCCGATTATTCTGGTAACCAGTTTAGGGAGCCAAGAAGTTGGTTGGTCATGCTATCTCCTAGAAGAGCGGATGAACTTGTTCAATCTCGAGATTCGTTGGTAGAAGAATTGCATCGACCAATGGGTGTTGAAGCAGCACCTGGAGATGTTGTTTTGTTTGCATCGAGATCCGCCCACCTTTCCAAGAAAATGACTGGAACGAAACAGGAATGGCGTGTTCTGGCTATGTACCGAGTTACTAGTCGGCCCTATTGGCATCCGACTCAGAGATGGCAAAGTGCTTTAGAATTGATTGACCGTCCTGAACATCCCATTCCCATAGATGCCCAAGAGTTAAAGAGCGATATTTCTATTCGAGGCAAACGCAATGCTCTGCCGAAGGGTCATCATGCTCGATATGAAGTATACAAACTTGATGAAAGTGCCATGGATATCATGATCGCAGCTGTAAAAAGACGATCAGACGGAATTCATCACGATGTAGAAAGGCGTAATATTGGGCAAAACGCAAAAAAACCAGGCTGAGTGTAACCTTGGTGGCAGGTTTGCTGGAGACATTGTTTAACTGATTATTTTGAATCATGGAGTTGTCAAATGAATAGACTTTTCAGAGTAAAATGGTTGGCGATAGCAATTTCTGCAGCAATGCCCCTGTGCTTAATTGCGCAAGAATCTGCATCAAACAGTGGTGTTGCAGAAACGCCTATTGAGCAGGATCAAGTTGTAGATCTTTCAACGACGGCTGACTCTGAAGATATGTCGAAAAAAGCAACCACTGAGCCTCAAAGCACCCAGGGATCGACTGCAACTAAGCCAGCCGCGGGGCCTATAGCTCAAGCCTCCGCTTCCTCAGTAATGGCATCAGATTCAGGAAAAAAAACAGACTTAGTAGTCAATAAAGGTTCTAGTTTTGTTCCGTTTCCTGCTGATGCTGAGGTGTCAGACGGGTCGCAATTATCCCTCGAAGGCAAAGGATTTAAAATCACTCCTCCCATCGGATGGATGGTCAATCGAGCCATACCAAGAATGTCGTTGTTTTTACAAGGACCGACCAAGTCGGAGATCGAGTACCCAAGAAATATCAATGTTGTTAGATTTCCGGGACCCAAGGTTATAGACAATGTATCTGGAGAAAGTTTTGCTCAATATTTGACTATCAATTTTCCGAAGTCGTCTCCGGATATTGCCAATTACTCCGTTCGCAACTTTCAGATGACTCAATTGCAGGATGGCAGAGACGTAATCCTCTACTATACGGACTACGAATCCAATGGCAAAGCGATGATGCAGGCACACATTCTTGCATCCAGTGAAACGGCTCATTATTTGATTTCATATACCGATATTGCCGCTCACTTTGATACAGATGACTCTTCTTCAACGTATTTGCCAGAGGCATGGGGTTCAATGATATCAGTTCAATTGGACTCGCCGAATCCACAACCCATGAAATCGGCAGGATGGTTGATTGGAGGTTTGATTGGTTTGGGGGTCTTGGGCATCGTGTTTTCACTTTGGAAACGGAAAAAAACGTCCTCAGAATATGCAAAATATGCAGAGTCGGATGAGGTCATGGAAGCTTCATCAGCGGCGGCAAATCTTTCAGAAACAACCCATTTGAGCAATGCATCAGCCAGCAGCGACGATGAAGTATTTGACTCCAGAGAAACACCATTAAGCTCTGCGAGTATTTTGGATTTTGAGGTTGAGAAAAGAAAACTTCAAAAACCGACTAAAATTTCGAAAAAAGAATCTATGACTTTGGACCAGGCCTCAAAGTTACCTGCTAAACTTGAGAACGGCGATGAAGACGAATTGAAAGATTCTGTTGCAGACGAGTCCTTTCCCCCCGATCAGTGGAAAGTTAGCTAGTCTTTGGCGCTTTCGCGCCAAAGACTAGTTAGGTTGTGCAGAACAGAATGTTCCAATACCTTTTAAATACATCCAATAGTTCAACGACAGACAAGGGTAGAATTCAAAATCTGCAAACAGGTTTCATCTCCGTTTGCTCCCTTTGGCAAAATCCGGTCATTAATTTTTCGAACAATTTTATCTTCGCCTGTGCGTAAATTTAAACTTCTTAGATGCAATTCCTGCCAACAGCCCGCGCATTCTGTATAGCACTGGCAATAGGACTTATATTGATCCCTGGGTTCTGTTCCTGAACCAGTCACTTGGATTGGCTAGACGTGTGTCATTGATTCATTATGAAATGATTTATTGCGCTATTTGAGTGTTCATAACCAGACACACCGTTGGGCCGATTCTGCAAGATTTTTCACTTCAATTCATGCAAATTTATTTTCAGAAAAGAAAATCTAACAACTCGAAAAGAGAAACAAACGAGGGACCCCTCGCTTCAATTCTACTACGTAGTTTTGACGCTCAATTCACTAATACGGAAATTTGTTTAGTGGATTTACGCTGACTCATCATATTAGACTCCCAATGGGGATTTCATTTACTAACATATGGTATAAAGGATTACATTCATGGCTAAGATTTATTTATTTGTTTCTTTCATTGCTTCTATGATTGTTTCATTGTCAGCAAATGCGGAAATTAATTTGTCAGTAGGTGATGTCATTACTCATAAAGGTGAACGAATTACTTGTGGGACTGAGAATACAAACCCAGTTCCTCAACCCGGGATGTACGTTCATTCATTTTGGACGTCAAGCAAGTTTCGACTCACCGCGCAGACTATAACCGGTAATTTCGCGAGTATCACGGTGTGGATGGGTGCTGAATCCTATACGTTTGTTTGCGATTCCAGTACATGCAGTGCTGATATTCGTGGTAATACGCGATACATTTATATTCGATCAGGAAAACAGATTTAGCTTCCAGAAGCGATCATTGGCACAGATAATCTGTTCAGAGAACCTGGAAAGTATGCTTTGAGCGAGTTGCCTTAGTGGTTATAAAGAGTTGTTTCGTTCAATTTGAATGAAGCATCTCTTTATTCTCTGATTAATAGAGTGATGTAAGAATACAATTTAAGTTTGAGAAAGATGTCATATTAAAGATCGAGGAGCCAAAGAGGACTTCGAGAAATATGTATTACATGCTGTGGCCGATTTTCTATTGATTCCGTCTCGTCGCCATTGCGCAGACGAATTGAGAAAGGGCCTTATCAATGCGCAAAAGTGGGGGACCTTTGGTAGGATCGCTGGGGTCGTTGGGGTGTGCTTACTGGGGAGATTTGGTAGGTCTGAGGAAGGGGTCCCGGTGGTATCTCTTTCGCTTGGCAACTACAGACTTTTTAGTTTCAGTAGCCTTAAAACAGATATTGCAGACTTTGTGCCATTTTGTAGCCTCGCCATGTAAATTCTTTGGTGTAGATTTTTATCTTGAAATTTTAACCAGTTACGTGTTTTATGTCTTCCTAGAACTGGTTTCTTGATGATACCAAAACCCCTCGTTCTGGTTTACTTTTGAGACTGTTTTTTTAAATTTGTTTAACTTAACTTTAATAAGTGAGCACCGTTATGTTTCGAGCCATGAAGTATTCACCGGGCTGTTTAGAATTGATTGATCAACGCCAATTGCCAACTCAAGAAATCTGGGTTCGGGCAACCACCTTGGAAGAGGTCGCTATAGCAATCGAAACCATGGTTGTGAGAGGCGCGCCCGCCATTGGATGTGCTGCTGGTTGGGGTTTAGCACTCGATGCGCATTTGAATCATGTTAACGGTACGGCCAATGACCTTTGGAATGCCTACAAAACACGTTTTCTCAAAAATGTGGATCGCTTGGCCCGAACGAGACCCACGGCGGTCAATTTGTTTTATGCTTTGAAACGATTTCAGTCTTTGGGTGAAGAGATTCCCAATGACACTTCAATGTCAAAAGTTGCACAGAGGTTTCTTGATTTAGCGCAATTCTTGGATGATGACGATGTTCGAACCTGCAAATCTATTGGTGAACATGGCGCCTCTATTTTTAAATCTCCAGTCAGTGGTTTGACTCACTGCAACACAGGAAGCCTTGCGACAGCCGGTTACGGTACAGCTTTAGGAATTATACGATCGATGCATTCACAAAAGAAGTTGAAATCAATATTTGTGGATGAAACGCGGCCCTATTTTCAAGGTGCTCGATTGACCGCATTTGAGCTATTGAAAGACAACATACCGTACACTCTTATTTCGGACAATATGGCCGGTTATGCCATGCAAAAAGGTTTGGTAGATTTTGTCGTCATCGGTGCTGACCGAATTGCGAACAATGGGGACACAGCAAATAAAATCGGTTCTTATTCTTTGGCAGTTTTATGTAAATATCACCAGATACCGTTTATTGTAGCGGCACCAATGTCGACAGTCGATATTGAAACTCTGGATGGTTCAAAAATTCCAGTTGAAGAAAGGCCCCGGGTAGAATTGCTCGAAGTCAATGGGTATAGAGTCGCTCCAAGTGAGTCAAAGGTTTGGAATCCGTCCTTCGATGTCACACCCGCATCACTCATTTCATATATTGTGACGGAAAAAGGCGTACACAAGCCGCCGTTTAATTTTTCCCAGATGCGTTTTTAAGATATTTGTTGAGTTCATCTTGGTGAATGACATGGTTTTCAACCAGGCCTTTTAATCTTGTAGCAATCGTTGATTTTGCAATTCCAAACGCTGTTCCAAGTGTTCGCAAGGAGAGGGGGCCACTCTTTGCGAATTCTTGTTTTATGAGTTCCAAAAATAATAATTGCTCCAATCGGTCAATATCAGGTCGATGACCAAGCCAGGAGATTTTTATCTCATTAACTCCAGGCGAATTCCCTTTGTCACCTGCCCTTCGAAATCCATTTGGTTTTTTTTCCAGAGCCTCCCAAATGCGTTCTGGAATAGATTTTGGAGTTAGGAGGCCACCGATTGATTTTTCTGTCATGGCTCTAAGTACGTTTCGCAGTTCGCGAATGTTTCCTTCGAACCAGTCATAGGCAATCAAGGTATCTTGCACAGTCGGAGCCAATTGATAAGGGCCGCCACGCATGCTTGTCAAGAATAAATCGATGAGTTCCGGAATCTCGTCCTTTCGTTGTCGAAGTGGCGGGAGGGATATATGAGTTTCGCGAAGTCTTTGCCACAAGTCCTTTCTGAATTTTCCCTGTTGCACCTGATCCTGAAGGGGTTCATTTGTGGCGCTCATAACTCTAAAATGAATGGGTTTCTCAGTATTGGAGCCAACTCTTCGAATAGCTTGATTGTCAATGGCTCTCAACAGAGAAACCTGGGCATCTGTCGGTAAGGTTGCCACTTCGTCTAAGAAGATCCAACCTCCGTCGGCAGATTCTAGGAGGCCAGCTTTGTCGGCATTTGCACCAGTGAAAGAACCCTTTGTATGACCAAACAATTCGCTCATCAAGAGGCTTGGTGTTATAGCGCCACAATTTACCCGGACAAAAGGCATCTTGGAAGGCAGCGCAGCAGCAAACAAATTAGCGACGACCTCTTTTCCAGTGCCAGATTCGCCTTCTACATATACGCAATTTATTGCGCTATTTAAAATAGCTGAGACTCTTTGCTTTATGGCACTTAAAGTAGAGCCTGCAATGACCGTGGCATTGGTATTGTCTAAGTCTATTATATCGCCAATTTTTCGGCTTTCCAGAGCGGCTTCTACGCGGGTTTGCAATTCATGAGAGGTAGCATCTTTGCTTACAAAATCGTCGGCACCTGCTTTGAGGCACTCACGAATAGTCTTGGTATCTTTCGTTGAACTAACCATCAAAATCACGGCATTCGGATTGTATTCTCTGGCAATTTTGGCTAACTCTACACCAGAGTTCTCACCTTCAATATTTACATCGATTAAAATTACATCTGGTTTTTTTTTGGATTGAAGCGCTTGGGTAAATGGATCAATATTGTCAAAACTATCTAATTCCACCAAGTGGCCCGTTTGCTGAAACGAATTTTTTAGCATTTGACTGAATCTGTCTAGGGTTGTGATGTCGTCGTCAAGATGCAAAATTTTGATATTCATCTGCGCGGCCTCGTCTTCCACGGTTTAAATGCTAAGCAAAAATAGTGACTATACTATAGGCCTTAATGATTTTGGTCATGGGAAGCCTGAACCGCATGGCCTCTTTCGTAAATGAAGTGCATGACTAAGAGAGTGATGACACCAAGCATTATGGCGACGTCTGCAATATTGTAAATATTGGTACCAATGCCGTCGGGAATTCCGGTCCATAAAAAATCGACCACATACCCATACAATGCTCGGTCAATCAAATTACCCAGTCCGCCGCCAATGACCAATGCATAGCAAGCTACCATGTAAGGCTTTAACTCTTTACTGACTGCAGTATACCAGGATAGACCGCCTAAAAAAACAAACGGCATGACAGTAAGGATCCAAAACCTCATATTGTCACTTAAATTGGAACCCATACTTCCCCATGCACCCGTGTTTTCCGCATACAGCAAAAGAAATGAACCGCCCAAGTAGGATCTTGTTGGTTGATTTTGCAATGCAGCGACGGCCCAATACTTAGTGTACTGATCGAGGGCTACTACTATAACAATCAAAGACAAAATTGTAGCGAGGCGCTTTAACATAGGGAGGGTTCCTTAAGGAAGTTATTTTGGGTCATATTTGGTAAATGTTAGATTGATCGTCCGTGTTCCAAACATTTGTTAACTAAGTCAGTTCTAATTATTTGGCTACTTTATAACATCGATCGATTTTCTTTAATCTATTGCAAGCCGGCAAACACTCTCGCTATCAGGGGTCATGGCCTTGAGTATAACACGCTGTAAGGACTTAGAAAAGCCACTCCTATCTAAAGTTCTTAAATAAAAATCCGATCCTACCTTTGTGTGGTGAAAATGTGGCCCATAGGTAGGGCCACTCAAACACGATGGATAAAGCCTAACATAAGGAGGAACAACCCATGGGTGATCGAAGTCCTAAAGAAAAGCAAAAGAAGAAGCAGCAGCACGACAAAGAGGAAAAGGCCAAACAACAGAATAAAGTAGAAAACATGAACAAGCATCGAACCAATCAACAGGCTGCTGCTCCTGCGGATGTTAAAAAGGCGGGTTAAATTTGGATTGCTAGGCAGCTAGTGCCAAAATTTCAATGTTTTTGAGATATTTGTTCTAAAATAGATAGAGAGAAAATCGGGTCTTCCCCAAAGGAAGGCCCGATTTTATTTTGGGTTTTTTGGGTATTCATGATAGATGTTCAGACCCAGGGAAATGGTATTCATCAAACAAAAAACGGCAAAGCTTAAATTATAAGCAACTGGATTCAAATGACGAATAAGACTCGCTCAAAGCATGCAGAAGACACTACGGCAACTGGTGAATCTGAATCGGAATCGGAAACTGAAAATAAGTCCAAATCCAAATCAAAATCCCATTCTCAATCTGTAGATACTTCGATTCCTCATAGTCAGGAAGGTAACGAGATCACCGCTGGTCAACAGCAACATAAAAGAATTGATAAACATAAATCAAACACCAAGCGGTCTAGTGGACGGAAATCGACTCCGACCAAGCATTCAAACAAGGCGCGTGGTGGTGACGGGCATACTTTGCTTCCAAAATTGCGTCATTTGGTTCAACAACCCTTGGATTCCTCAACTTTTATTATTTTTGATATTGAAACAACTGGTGGAAATCCAGAAAGAAACGGCATCACAGAGTTGGCAGCGATGAAAGTTGTTCATGGAGAGGTGGTCGCGAAGTTTCATTCCCTAGTTAATCCGATGATTCCTATTCCTCCAATTGTGCGGAAAATGACGGGCATTACAAATCAATTGGTTAAAGACGCGCCAGTGATTGACGAGATTTTCCCCGACTTTGTTGATTTTATTGGCGATCACATATTAGTTAGCCACAACACAATTGGAGATTTAATTTTTTTGAGGCATTTTGCTCGCGATACCGTCGGTCATGATCTAAAGAACTTTTTTCTTTGTACCCATCTGCTCGTTGAAAAGCTTGCATCAGAGGCTCCTGACAAATCCCTAAAAGGACTTTCGAAATTTTTTGATTTGGCGGGTGCTAATTTTCATCGAGCTGAAGCAGACACCGTCCAGACTTGGGAATTGTTTAAGGTCCTTTTAAATCGGTTGAAGGATAGGGGCATTACTAAGGTCGAACATGCGATACGCCTACAGAGCGATTTAGATTCTTCGCTGCGTTTAGGCTGGTCAATCAGTCCTGACAAGTTATTAGAGGTACCTCAAACTTCTGGTATGTTCTATTTGTACGATCATGAACGCCGATTATTGTTTTTAAGCAGCGCACTGAATTTGAACCGAGAAGTAGCAAAATTAGAACAATACGATTTAGTTCCACGACCGATTTTAAGATTGGCATTGCGTTCATATGACATTAAGACGACTCGTTTTCCAAATCTTTTTTCAGCCATGTTAGCTGAATGTGATGATAGAGAAAAATTTTCGCTGCAGGCAGATCCCACCCAACTTCACCAACGGCAGGTTCAAGTCGTTGGGATTTATAAGGATAAAGGCGGTCAGCGCAGGGTATCTGTTGGACCCATTGAACCGGGACTGCGGCATGCGTTTGGGCCGGTAAAAGATCGAAAACGTGCGATGGATTTTCTTGAAGACTTGGCACTTGCATTGGGTGAAAAGACAACTCGAAGCGGAATGCTTTTGTCACACGAAAATCGAGATGTTGTTGTAAATTTATTAATGGGGACGCTGACAGAATTTCAGCGAAAAATTGAAAAGTCGATGTTTGGACTTAAACTTATGTTTTGGCGTCGGTCCGCACTACAAGATCAGCAAAAGAGACTCAATACGATTTCGTCGTTAATGGGATTGACCATTGAAGGAAAAACATTTTGGCCTCCTTCATCGTTACTTCACGGTATTATAGTTGTTCCCCATGAAGGGAACAATTGGCAAGTCTTTAGCATTTTGGGTGGTCTGCCGAAGGAAATAGTTTTGTTACATGGAGAATGGAAACAAAAATTATGCACTGGAGGTGTTGGAAAGCGAATTTTAGACAGATTGATTTCAAGTGCAAAAGTTTTTAAACGTCCGACCACGTATAGTCATGGAGATCTCGCTCGCTTGAATGCAGTGATGTGGTGGTTACAGTTCGGAAAATCAAAAGATCATGGATTTTACTTTAGCATCGAAGAGTTTACGCATTTCTTGGATAAATCTTCAGTTCACGGTTCAAAGGAATCTAAAAGACTGAAGTCCTTGCCGGTAGTTGATTCCCAGAATTCAAAAAACTTGGATGAATAGATAGGACGACGAAATGAGAATTCGCTCGGTTTTTGTATCTAGTATTATAATCGTTGGAGTGTTTGTAGGTGTGGTGCCTGTAGCCAGCACGAGTCTTGCTATTCCCCTCATCGTAACAACTGTAAGACCAATCGCATTATTTGTTCAACAAATTTGCCAATCCGACTGTGAAGTCATTTCTTTAATTCCTGCTGGAGTCAATGAACACAGCTTTGAGTTGACACCCAAAGATATAGTTAAAGCTAAGTCTGCTAAAGGAGTCGTCGCCATTGGTTTTGGTTTTGACGATCGGATTTTGAAGCCTATAGTGTCTCCGTCACCAGATATTATTATGTTTAAATTCGAGGGATCCGTTCAAGCTCGCCGGTGGAGAGTAACTGGCGTTAGTAGGAATGATCATGATCATGCGAAGCATCAAAAAGGTGGAGGGCACAACCATTCTGAGAATAGTATTTTTGATCCGCACCTTTGGTACGATCCCGTTCGCTTAAAAGACGCGATTGTTCCACTTGTCGAATTTTTGGGGAAACTAAATCCGGACGCCAAATTTAGGTTTAAGGCAAATGGAGAGAAGGCAGATGCTGAGCTTACGCAACTAACGTCAGAAATTTCAAAACAGGCATTGCTCTGGCCTAAAAAACCGGTGTTGGTTTTGCATGATTCTCTTGGCTATTGGCAAGAAAGATTTCAGCTAAGGGTATCGGCAGCAGTTGAAGGGGGAATTGGTCATGAACTTTCAACACATCAATTCGGTAAGTTAGTAAAACAGTCTAAAAAAGATAGCCAAATTTCAGCGATCCTAACTGAGCGCTTGGATGGTTCGACTAAAAATTTAGGCAGAGAGCTGGGAGTGGATGTTCTTTTGGTCGATTTTTCGTGCAGTGGTGATAAAAAATCTTATTCGGATTGGATGCGATCAATGAGTCAAGTTCTAGTTCGTGCAGGATCCAGGTGATTTATGAGTCAGAAATCTAATATACATCATTCTCACGGTCACTTGCATTCAAGCAATCATGGGCATGGGCATACTCATAGTCCTGATGCCTCGATCAAATCACCAACGGTGGGCAACGATCAGAAGTCTCCCTGGATTTTTAAGCCGGAATCGACTGCAAAGAGATCAATGGAATGGGACAATGTTTCCTTTCAGTATGGAGGCCGGCAGGTCGTTGACGGTATCACATCTTGGCTGTGCCAAGGTGAACTGACTTGTATTTGTGGATCAAATGGGGCTGGAAAAACCCAGCTTCTGCGTCTTGGGTTGGGATTGATTAAACCTACTTGTGGTGTCGTTAAGTATGACGGGTCCATGGTTAGTCCATTGAAGCGAAATATTGCTTATGTACCTCAACAAAAAAATATAAACCGAAATTTTCCAGCTACTGTTATCGAGGTGCTCATCGCTGCCTATAGAGGGGCCTGGCCGCTATCAATCAGGAAAGTGGAGAGAGACCTTGCTGCGACGATGTTGCAAAGATTGGGCAGTTTGAATTTACTTGATAAGGATGTCGGAGTGCTATCCGGTGGAGAGCTTCAACGAGTTTTTATAGCAAGAGCTTTAATAACAGACCCTCAAATTTTGATTCTTGATGAACCTATGGCAGCTGTCGATTCGAAGGGGCGTCAGATGATTCAAGAGCTGATGATGCAGTTAAAATCAGATCAAAAAATGACGATAGCTCTCATCACGCACAGCGATACGATAGTTGAAATGATAGCCGACCGGGTCATGTTTCTTGAAAAAGGCAAACTCGTCGGTTGGGGCCTACCGAGTCAAGTCATGAATGTACAGGAACTGCGTGAAGTGGCCTTCTTTGGGCACGATCACGAGGGTGTGATAGACGGTGGAGAGGGTTAACTGAAAACGACGATTCAATATTGTATTTAAGCTCAATGTTTGGAACTGGAAACAATGAATATTTTAAGTGAATTTTTATGGGCGCCTTTTGCGTTTGAATTTATGAGATCAGCGTTGGAGATTGCTCTTATTTTGAGTGTTCTTTGTGCCTGCTTGGGTGTTTTGCTTGTACCAAGAGGACTTTCGATGTTGGGTGATGGACTTGCTCATTCGACATTTGGAGGAATTGGTATTGGTCTAATGTCAGGTTTGGCATTAGAAGAATCAATCTGGGTGTCCCTGCCTTTTGCCGTTTTGATTGGATTTGGAATTGTTTGGCTAGGACGCCATACCAAGCTTGCTGGAGATGCGGCCTTAGGAGTCTTTTTTGCGGTATCTTTAGCGATTGGAATTGCAGCCCTTCATGTCGTCAGTAAACGTAGCTCTGGCATCGATATCGAAGCTGTACTTTTTGGGAATATTTTAGGTGTACAACCGTCCGAAATAGCTGCAATTCGAGTCTTTGGAAGTCTATGCCTCGTTTCACTTGTATATCTGTTACCTCGCATAGCTTATGCAGGTTTTTATGCCGAGTTGGCTTCGTTAAGTGGAATTAGGGTTGTGGCAAAAGAGTATTTGTTGATAGCGATGACTGCTGTTGCGACAGTGCTTGCTGTTAAGGCAGTGGGTGTGATGTTGGTGAGCGCTTGGTTAGTGATACCTGCTACGATTGGACGCCATCTCTCAAGAACTTTTGGGGCAATGTTGTTTTGGACAATATTGACTGCTATTCTGGGTAGCACCATTGGACTTGTCATTTCATTTAATTTTGATATCCCGAGTGGAAGCTCAATGACCCTTTCCTTAGGAGTGCTGTTTATAGTTGCACTTGTCTTTAAAGGGTTAGTTAAGAATCGAGCAAATCAGTTCTCGTGAATATATGGTTCTAATCCTTTTGATTGTGCTTATAATAGTGAATCGAATTTGGATCGGTTGTTTTGACGTCTTTAGAGACATATACTTTTGAGCCTGAAAAAAATTATTTTTGAATCAATTTTTGTTTCCTTCAGAGTGAATGGGAGTTACCGATGCAGTCAAACTCAACTCGGTCGTCTGTAAAATCTGCAAATGAGTCCGTTAGTAGCATGACAGAGCTTCCAGAGCGGCTTCACTCTGGACATGGAGATCATGCAAATGTTGGCTGGTTAGCTTTTGCTTCTTTGGGTGTCGTGTACGGTGACATCGGCACATCCGTATTGTATGCGATTAAAGAATGTTTTGCTTCCCATGGCGGCCATCCTCCTTTTGAGCCAAATGAAGTGAATGTTCTCGGCATTTTAAGTTTGGTCATTTGGGCAATAACGCTGGTTGTTAGTATTAAACACATCGTATTTGTCATGCGGGCTGATAACAATGGTGAAGGAGGGACAATGGCCCTTCTGTCACTTATTACTCCGCGCTTTAGTACCGGATCTGAGCAAAAGAAATCTACAAAACTAATTATGCTGATTGGACTTGTAGGTGCTTCTTTGTTTGCAGCAGATGGAACGATTACCCCCGCAATTTCCGTCCTTTCTGCTGTTGAAGGCCTTGAGATCGCAACTCCAGCATTTAAACCATTTGTGATTCCGTTAACCGTGGCAATCATCATCGCAATATTCATGGCTCAACGCCGTGGAACAGAGGCCATTGCAAAGTTTTTTGCGCCTACAATGATGTTATGGTTTTTTGTTATTGCCGTCGTTGCAATACCTTCGATCTTGATTCACCCAGGAGTTCTTGCCGCATTTAATCCTGTGTGGGCTTACAAATTTCTTGCTTCAAATGGCTGGAACGGATTTTTTGTTCTTGGTTCTGTCGTTTTGGTCATTACTGGAGGAGAGGCGCTTTACGCTGATATGGGTCATTTTGGAAGAAAGGCCATTCGCATAGCGTGGTTTCCAGTTGTGATGCCTGCTTTGATGATCAACTATTTAGGTCAAGGTGCACTTATATTGGAAAAGGGAGACGCAGTGTTAAAGAATCCCTTTTTTGCCATGGTTGATGGGTGGATGATTTATCCAATGGTCTTGCTTGCATGTATGGCCACTGTTATTGCGTCTCAAGCTTTGATATCAGGCAGTTTTTCATTGGCTCAGCAAGCAATTCAATTGGGCTTTTCTCCGCGTTTGACCGTTGTACATACATCGGGAGAAACCAAAGGACAGATATATATTCCAGAAGTGAATCATCTTCTGATGGTTATTTGTGTGCTACTTGTTTTAATGTTTAAAGAGTCGAGTGCTTTGGCTGCTGCTTACGGAATTTCAGTCATGGGAACCATGATTATCACCTCATCGTTAATGTTTGTTTTAGCTTGGCGACGTTGGGGATGGCCGATGTGGCAAGCGATGGTTATGACCGGTTTGTTTTGGGCGGTAGAGATTCCGTTTTTAGGCGCGAATTTGCACAAGATTGTGGATGGTGGTTGGTTTCCTCTGGTGCTTTCTGCCGTTGCCTTTACTGTCATGACGACTTGGAAACGTGGACGTGGCTCTATGGTTCGCAGGATGCAAATGCGATTTTTTCCTGTGAGAGAATTTGTTGAGAAGTTGGCGGAACGTGAAGTCAAAGTAGCGCGAGTCCCAGGAACCGCTATCTTCATGACACCGAATCCTAAAGTAACACCACCAGCTCTATCTCATCATGTGAAGCATAATCAGGTATTGCACGAACAAGTTTTACTACTAGCAATCGTGACTGAAGATGTGCCCGTAGTGGCGACTAAAGATATTTTAGAGGTCAATAGCTTTGGCGAAGGACTCTATGAATTGACCGCTCACTATGGATTTATGCAAACGCCTAAAGTGGGTCGAATTTTGCGGCTAGCACGGGCGCAGTATGGCATTGCAACTGAGGAAGATTCGACAACTTATTATCTTGGAAGAGATATACTTTTAACAAACGGCAACGAACGAATGATGCGTTGGCGTAAAACTCTTTTTGCATTTTTGTCGCGAAATTCCCTGTCTGCAACAGCCTACTTTGGAATTCCGCCTGATAGGGTCATTGAAATGGGGATGCAAGTCGAATTGTGATGGGGTGTGGCCTTCACGGCCCTCCGACTAATTTGTTCAAAGATCCACGGGCGATCGCATCAACGATTTCAAATTGATTTGAATAGTCAGGATACTTGTTTTCTTTGTCATCTTGACTCATAAATTGATCGCGGTACTCCGTAGGAGACGTATTAAAATATTCTCTAAAAACTCTTGAAAAATGCGAGGAACTTGAAAACCCGACAGCAAAGGCTATGTCTTGAACCGACCAATATAACGGACGATTCAAAAGCTCGCTTGCTAGATGGACTCTGAATCTCCAAAGCCATTTTAGAGGTGGGAGACCCAAATGGCGATGAAACTGCCTGCAAAAATTAAATTTGGAGATTTCTGCGGCGTTGGCAAGGTCGTCTAGCGTTAACTCTTCGGTAATGTTTTCAATCATATAGTGAACTGCCCGCTCAAGCCATTGTGGATATTCCTTGCTTGAAAGATCCTCATTCTGAGTCGTTGAACTGTCTTCAAGCGTTGGGATAGTCACGGATTTATTTTGTAGAGAAAGCATCTTCAACTCCTAATATTGTTTTTAGGTCAACGAAACCTTTTGGGGCCTGACGGCCTTGAACAAAACTGACAAAGCGATATGTGTGCCAATCTCTAGAAATATGGATCTTATTGTTATCATTGATTAAAAAAACCTGGGCTGCGCCTCCTTGGCACTTGCTGTCCAGATTTCGCCCACCCCAAAATGTTCGAGGTTTCGAATTGATGTCTTAACCAACTGAAATTATCACCTAATTAAGAATTCGCGATAAAACACCAGAAAGCGGCGTCAAATAGTCGTTCTAGACTGCTGGAATAACTGATGTATTTGGAATTGTTCAATTTTACGGACGGAATTTCCGATATGACCAAAACTGCAAAGTGATCAGCATTTTTATATTACTTCGCCATGAAAATTTTTAATTCTGAGTTCCGGTCTCGAAGAAATTTGAATGTTCGACCATTGCCATTTAAATCCCATGCTATGACTCTTGCATTTACCAGTTTGGGTCTGTTGAGCTTAATAAGTTGCGGCACTAGCGAGTTTTCAGGTGGAAGCAATACGGCAAAAAAGGGCAAGGCTCCAAATCAAGCTCCCGCTGTTCAGTCTCAAATTGAGACATTTGAGTTAACTGGTGAAAAGCGCTCTCCGAAATATTAAAGCCTTTGGAAAAAGGTCAAACATACAAATTGAAAGTGGAATACGAGTGATAGAGCGTTTCATAAGTTGAGTTATACGGCGTTGCTCCTCAAAAACCGTGCTCACCTACGAGGGAACTGTTGAATTTTGCCAATTTCGGCGTTTATTCGCTCAGAAAAAATGCTCGAGTATGTTGAATACCCCCAGCTGCGAGTCTCGCTGGGGACCCCTGCTTTTTTCTTCGCTCTTGCCTTGAACTTGGCAAAATTCAACAGCCCCACGAGGAGTAGGCTCCGCACACTTTTCTCGTTGCCCCTTGTTTAACCCAACTTCTGAAACGCTCTATATAACGAGTAGAAATAATCATAACTAGACGTTGGCAGTCATGTCACTTGTAGAGATACCTTCATCTCCTAAAGACTGAGTTTGATTTTGGTCTCGGCACTGCAAAAGTTGAGAAGCAATGCTGATAGCAATCTCGTGAGGATCGTTTGTTCCAAAGGGCAGGCCAATGGGACATTTAATGTTTTCGACGAGCTTCGGATCAATTCCATCTTGAATGAGTTTACCTTTTAAGGTTCTAGATTTTGGAACGCTACCGATGACTCCAAGATAGTGAGGAGATCTGTCCTGTAGTATTGCTTTAACGATAGGGTAGTCGGACGCATGACCGGGAGTCATGCAGATGAAGTATGTCTGAGGATCAAAATCTGCAATCAAGTTTGTAGGCTGCTCCGATTTCACTAATCGCAAATTATCTGCATGTGAAAATTTATGGAGCCACTCCTCCCTTGGGTCAACGACTGTAATTTCTGCGTTCAATTTTACCAATATGGGCACAGTGGCCTGCGAAACATGCCCCGCACCGAATATGACAATACTCCAAGACTGCTGCCTTTCAAGATCGAAATACAATGTTGCTATACCACCACAAACCATTGCTAAATCTTTTTGGAGATCGTATTTTTTGAGTTGGCCTCGCGGAGATGAGTTGTTTGGATTCGTTGAACGATTGGATTGATTTTTACTTTGCGACAGCATCTCAAGGCCGACTTCAATGGCTTTTGCCTCGAGTTTTCCTCCGCCAACTGTTCCCAAGCAATAACCATTTTCTGTGACGATTAGCTTTGCACCTATGTTTTGAGGAACATGCCCTTCATATGCAACCAAGGTGACTGTTACAAATGGAATTTTGGTATCAACAAGTTCTTTAATTTTTGAGTAGTAAACATTCGATCGATTCATGATGCCAGAATTCCTAAGTGTTAAATCAATAAAATTTGCTTGCTGGGTTTGTTATATTGTCCATCCCAAATCGGGATGCATAGCTCTAAGAATCACCTCGTTTGTAGCCGGGATTTTTTCTAACTGCAGATGTTTCGGCGATGAAGAAAGAGCATTCTGAATAGCAGTCCAAACCGAAATCCCTAGCAGTAATGGCGGCTCGCCGACGGCTTTTGTGCCTTTGAAGTTTGCTTGATTGCCATCATTGTCGATCAAATGGACATTGAACTCACGGGGTGTATCCTGAATATTTGGGATTTTATAGGTGCTCGGAGAATGGGTCAAAAGGAGACCCTTTTTGTTGTAGACCAAATTTTCGGTTGTTACCCAGCCCATTCCTTGCACGAATGCACCCGTAACTTGTCCAATATCGAGAGCCTCATTGATGGGGCGTCCCAAATCCATAAGAATATCCACTCGCCTTACCTTTACATCGCCTGTGTATCGGCAAATTTCGACCTCCGAAGCTGCGACTCCTTGAGTGAAATACAAAAAAGCCTGACCTTGGCCAGTAATTTTGTTAAATCCAAGATTTTCTATTTTGAAGTGTGAATACTCACAAACAGAAATTCGGCTTAGGTAGGCTTCATTCACCAAATCAGAAAATTTAATAGAAAATGCAGGTTGTGTATTGATTGAACTATGGTGTCGAACGATGACTTGCCCGTCTGAAAAAAGACATTCATAGTCGAGTTTATTTTTTAACTCTTTGCTTTCAGGATTAATCGGCGAGGCCAATTCAATTTCTGGTGCGGTGCCCAGCCCTGCCGTTTGAGATGGCCATTGTTCCTTTGGAGTTTTACTTAAAATTGCCGCAAGTTTTGCGAGTCTTTCCTTGATTAGGCCAATGGCTTTTAATGCTGCGGCACCGTTTATATCTGTTCCGCTGGAGGCCGCAGTCGGGGACGTGTTTGCATTTCGCTCTGTGGACGTCGATAACATGCGAACTAAATCAACGGGGACTCCGAGCTCTGAACTCACAAGTGTCGCAATTCTTTGATTGACTCCTTGGCCCATCTCAACGGCTCCCGTTGAAACTTGGACGCTGCCATCACGATGAATATTAACGAGAGCATTGCCCTGGTTAAGAAATCGAGTCGTAAAGCTGATTCCAAACTTTACGGCCGTCAAGGAAAGGCCCTTTATCGTTGATTGATGCGACCGATTCCAATCGGAAATCTCTTTGCGTCGAGCCTTGTAATGACATTCCTTCTCTAACGATTCAAAGAGGCTAGGCAACATATTATTTTCAACTCTTTGACCATAGTGAGTGATGTCAAAACTGGGCCTGTACATGTTCCTTTTGCGAACATTCAATGCGTCGATGCTGATTTGAATCGCAATCTTTTCCATGATTAATTCGATTAAAGCGACGCCTTTTGGACCGCCAAAACCGCGAAATGCGGTATGGGGATGATGATTTGTCTTGCAGACTTGACCCGTGATAAAAATGTTTGGAATGAAATACGCATTGTCACAATGGAGCATTGCTCGCTCCATGATTGCGGTGGAGAGGTCTGCATAGGCACCTGCGTCTGAGTATAATTTTGCGTCTAGCGAAATGATGGCCCCGTCATCTTGAAATGTGCAGTCATAAAATATTTCAAAAGGGTTTCTCTTGCCTGTGATGATCATGTCATCGTCCTTCGTCAAAATCAGACGGCAGGGACGATTTGTCTTGTGGGCCATGAGTGCGCAGTATGCGGCAATAGGTGCAGCTTGTGATTCTTTACCACCAAAACCCCCGCCAAGCCTTTTAACGATGCAGATGACATCGCTAAAGGCAAGGCCGCATGCCTCGGCGACAACGTGCTGAGTTTCGGTAGGATGTTGGCTGGATGAGTGAACTTCGAGCAAGCGGTTTTCTCTCGGATAGACCACAACAGCATTGCTTTCTAAATAAAAATGGTCGGCGCCTTGAATGATCAGTTTGCCTGTCACCTGGTGAGGGCCTTTAGCATATGGATCGCCTCGCTGGATTTTGCGCTCGCCGCCGATAAATAGCCTCTTTGAAATAGCTTCTTGAATCGACATTGTGCAATCCAAAGGTTCATAACAAACCTTCACTCGTTTTGCGGCCAATTTTGCAATTGCTAGAGTCTTTGCCGCTACGACGGCAACGATTTCACCGTAATACTGAACAACATCTTTTGCTAAAATGGGTTGGTCCTTAAAAATGGGTCCCCAACAATTGTGATGCACATCTGCAGCGGTAATGATGTCTACAAATCCATCCAATGTATTACATTCTGAGGCATCAATTGACAGAATTCTAGCATGAGCTTCAGTACTGTAAATGACTGCACAATGAAGTTCGTTTTGCATTTCGGGGCGATCGTCGACATATTCGCTAAGACCTGAAACATGCGTAGACGCCGAATCATGTGGTTGGGAAGTAGCTTTGGTCTGCCGAGAATTCTGTCCTTTGGAATTCTTAACTAGAGATTGTTTGGAGTTCGCTGACTCTGCGTTGATCGTCGACGAAAAGTGCTCATTTACAGGTCGTAAACTCCGCCTTTTCGCCTCCTTTCGCCTTGATTCAGCGAGCTCCGAACAATCTCCATCTGCCGACTTAGTGTTAGGGGACGTAGTCATGGGACCCCCATTGATTCAAGGAACTGAGAAAATTCGGAAGCAAATTTTGAAAAAAAGTTCGTGATTAAAGCTCGTCGGTAATCGGCAGATCCTCGATGATCCGAAAGCGGGCTCAATTCCAAGTTTATTGAGCATGCAGTCTCGTGCGTCAAATCAAGAATCGTTGTCTTGGTTAGTATTTGATGCTCCCATTTTTGCTCAACACTATAGATTCGAGCTGCTGTCGGTCCCATGCCTCCAATTGCGATCCGTGGTTGTTTTATCGTAAATTGATGGCCTGAAAATTCACAGTCTAAACTGATGGCCATACTCATGGTTGATATGTCCAAATCTTTTCGAGTCGATATTTTGTAGTGCCGCACAAAGTTATTGGCCTTAGGTCTATCAAAGGTTATTTTCGTAATTAACTCTTGAGATTCGAGTGCCGAGGTTTTGTAACCTATATAAAACTTATCTAAGGGAATTTTGCGCTCTCGAATTTTTCCTTGAGATATACCAGACGTGTAAACGATAGCATTGCGGACTAAAAGATAGGGTATTGTATCACCTATAGGTGAGCCGTTGGCGACGTTACCAATAAGAGTTGCAACATTTTTTATCTGAGGCGATGCAAAAATATTCAAAAGATTCACAAATTCAGAATCTATATTCTTCATCGCTCCTCTAACGGATTCTAAGGATACCTGCGCTCCAATCTGAACCTGTTTGGGTGTCACTTTAGAGGCGTGAAGGGCTTTGATATTTTGGAGGCTCAAAAATGCATTGGGCTGTGATTTCCCCTTATTATATAGAACGCCCAAGTCTGTCGTTGAACCTAATATTTTAACGGATGATTTTTGATTTTTTAGGAATTTCAAGGCGTCTTCAAGTTGATTTGGCGAGTACCATGTTGGACCATGTTTATCGCCCATCTGATTCGTCTTCCAGATGTTTGATTTCAATGTCGTAATGATTTTCTCATTGAGGTACCGGTGCTTCAACTCATAGTTTGAATCGTCAGTCATATTGCACGCTGCGTCGAGAATTGGGGCATATCCCGTACATCTACAAAGATTGCCAGTTAAGTAATTTGTACAAACTTTTCTTTTTTGCGCAGCTGGAATATTATCCATTTTTCTTGATTCAAGAAGCCCAGTCAAAGCCATTACAAAACCAGGCGTACAGTACCCGCATTGAGAACCATGACATTTCATCATGGCATTTTGTACCGGTGAAAGAATCGAACCATTAGAAATGCCTTCGATCGTTACGACAGACTTTCCGTGAAGCTGTCCAACCAAATAGACGCACGAATTGATTGGTACAAAATCTAAAGACTCTTTCCGCGGGTCGGCAATAAGTACGGTGCATGCGCCACAGTCTCCTTCTGCACAGACAATTTTTGTTCCTGGCATGCCTTTGCGTTTTCGCAGCCAATCGGCCGTCATCATAAAGGCTTCTTCTGCGGTTGGTCGTACTTCTTGCCCGTTTAGGTAAAAGAATATTTCTGAAGATTTTGAGTTAGCAGAAATACGTGTCGACAGACTCCCGTTTTGAATCCCTGCCGACAGATTTCGAGTCGATTTCTTTTCAATAGGATGCTTAACGGTTTTTTTCTTTGCCATCAGCTTCTTTGTGGTCGATTTTGTGGTCACGTGTCTCAATGGATATCCTTACTTGCGCTTGATTCGTGAAGGCGCAGTTGGTTTAAATCAAAACTTAGTAAAACTTGGAGGTCTCCCAAATGTAGCATCCACCATTGTTGATGGTGCACTGTTTCAAGTCATGAATGTCTAAAATGGTAAACTCATTCTATTTCAAATTGTAGCTTATAGGATTGAAGTGTGAAAAGCTTAAAATAGTTTTCAGGTCTCAGATTTGCTGAATAGCCAATAAAAAACTATTTTTTTCTTGACTGTAAAAAGGTTTGAATGAGGAGGTAAGTGTCATTAAGAGTCTTCTTTCTATGATCTGAAACAAGAATGAGCTTTTGCCATGGAATGAACCTTAGTATGAAAAAGAAGACGAGGCCAACGGTCATGGGCTGAAGAATGGACCATATTGCTGCGCTCCACGAATGTTCCGCAAAAAAGAAGAAAATTCCAGTCAGGAAAACGGGAATCAAAAAACGCATTTTTAGCACATCTTTTGCTGATCCAAGTAAACTGTCTTGCCAGCTGCTTGATTGTTGTGACGGTATAAGCTGCGCAGAAGAGATCGTTATCGCTGATGCTTCTAATTTCTCGTCTAGCGATACCTTTGAACAGGGACCTAAGCAGGCGGGGTCTGCATCTCTTTGAGTGGATTCTGCCCGTTGAAAATTCTTGAAAATGTTTTGGAAGCGCTCTGACAATGGGCCGTATCGCCCTAGGATTGACAATATTACGGCAATAAACGATTTCAATCCGAAGAAAATGAGGACAATGTGGACAAGGTCAAGACTTATGGATGGTAAAAAATCATGAACTAACTTTTGATAATAGCTCGTCATTTTGATGACGCTGTCGGTTCCAAAAATTGAGCCGTATAGTAGGCAGGCAAACGCAATAGGCTGAATAATTCCCCAAGAGGCAGAGAGGACCGCTCCAAGGCACAAACCAAGAATGTTATTACCAAAGAATATAACCGGTAAGCTAAAAAGCCACCCTTGTATGGAAATCGCAACCATTGGAGTTAGCTTTTTTCCTACCGGTGAAAGGGATTTGAAGAGGGCGGCAATGACCGAAATCTCTATGATTTTTGAGCCTGCCTTTTTCGCGTCTACGAAGATTCGCGAAACAACTGACATAACGTATATTTGATTTAAGGAAAGAATTGACCCTGCAAATGGGACGTGAAATCCGTGCAAGGTGCTACCTAAACCAATTTCTGTCAGACATAGAGTGCCCGAAAGTATCGCAGTTGATTGATCCGTTGACTTTGGAGTGTTAGATGCCCTCAAAGAATGCGCAACGGGAGACGCTGTAGGTGATTCTGGATTCGATTCGGTCACAAATTGGATCTCAAAAAAAGAATAATTTTCGTGTTGGAAGGTTGCCTCAATAATATTGGTGGGTCAAGAAAGTCTTTAACAAGGATATGGTTGAGGGTAGCTATGTTAGGTAGATTGACCGAGATTCTTCTTAGAACATTTAATCTATGCTAAATTAAAGAGTCTACTTTGGTCTAGATCTATTGCAGTGAGACGAATAGGAATGGCGCGATCCATGCCAAAAAACTCGAAAGTACCGTTGGGTGTCGTGGAATGTTTCTTTGGACCTCCTTGGCCCTGGAAATCAAGGCTTGCTGCGGCTGAATTTATGTCAAAGCTTGGCATGGATTTCTATTATTATGGCCCAAAGGCGGACCGTCAATTGAGAATGGATTGGATTCGTCCATGGTCCTCGGAATATCTAGAGAGTCTTCAAACTACGACTCGCCATTTTCAAAATTACAACATCGAATTCGGTGTCATATTAAGTCCCGTTGGGTTGGCAGGTAGGGCAGACGGAGAAAAGAGTTTAACCACTAAGATGGAAAATATTTTTTTTGAGAAAATCAGAATATTGACTCAAGAACTCGGTGTTAAGCGTTTGGGAGTGTTTTTTGACGATATTGAATATCGTGTGGGTATGCTGGAGTCTCAAATTCGACTTATGAATCAGGTGCGCGAGGAAACGGATGCCTCGATCCTTTATTGCCCGACCTTTTATTCAGAAGATCCGATTTTAGATAAAGTTTTTGGGCAGAGGCCCAACCAGGCATTTGAGATGATCGGTGAAACATTGAATACCTCAATAGATGTCGTTTGGACTGGCAGGAAAGTTATCACGGAATCTTGGACTGCTTCGGACCTTTTCGAAATGACTCAAAAGATTCGTCGAAAGCCGTTTGTTTGTGATAATTTCTATGCGAATGATGGACCAAAAAATTGTCAGATTCTCAAATTGAAAGCTCCGACTCACGTTAACTCGGAGCTGATCTCATTGGCAAAGGGCTGGGGGATTAACCCGATGAACGAGCCAGAGTCGTCAAAACTTGCTTTGACATTATTTATGTCCGGAAGAGCAGAAATGAATTTTAGTGCGGATACTCTCTTGAAAACTATTGTAGAATCTTATTGCACTCCAGCTTTAAGTCACTGGATTTTACAAAATCAGTCTTGGATGATTCATGAAGGGTTGCCATCGCTACCTGAGAGCAGGCGGCAAGAGGCGAGTGCTTTGCTAGGAGATATTAATGATCCATTGGCGCGTGAAATTGTCGATTGGATTAACGGCAAGTTTCATGTTGGAAGCGAGTGTTTAACAGATTGATTCTTTGCTGCGATGAGTTTGTGATCGTATCTATATGCAACGATGTTTTGGCAAAAGGAAAATTTTGCCGTGTCATTCTGGCCGACAGAAATTGACTTAGGCCATAACAATATTGAAAGTGAGGGGCGTGTGAAAACAATCGTAAAGATCTTTATTGGACTTGGTGTTTTGGCTGGAGTTGCAATCATTGGATTCATTCTATTCATATTTTTGGCTGTCCGTTCATTGGACGATCCCCTTGCGGAAAAGTTTGTGACATCAAAGATTCCACCTTTGATGAAATCTTGGGATCCAGATCAAATGGTTCTACTTTTTGGGGAAAAATATGGGATTGTATGGGCGACAGACATGCGACTGGGAATCCTCGAATCAACGAAAATGAACAGTAGTCAGCTAGACTTGACCGAACTTTTTAATCGCTGCAAATCTGAGTTGGGAAAGTTCCAGAAATTTAAGGATCCAAATTGTTCCCGAGACAAGAAAGACCCTAATTCTTTTTCTTCATGCTTGATGACAGCAACATTTGAGAAGGGAGATGCAGTGGTCAATATTTTGTTGAGCCAACAGAATTCGCAAGGCTCATATAAGATTGTTGGATTTGTTGTTGTCAGAAGTAATTAGAACAACATTAA
>JAPLFV010000240.1 GCA_026390495.1 Pseudomonadota bacterium
AAAGACAATCCGTCTTGAGATAATTTGCCAGGTCCTATTTTTTGCATTTTTTGACCACCACAAAGTCGATCTATATTTGTCATAAAAGTCAAAAAATCCTTCTGCAATTCAAATTCTTTTTTTCCACTACTTTGATTAAGTTTGACAGCAAAATCACTATTAAGAACTTTCAGTTGAGCGTAGTCGGCATTGTCAGCAGAGTTTTCAGAACAACGAATCAAAGTATCAATCATGGAATAAAAAACATTATCTGGAGTCAAAAAGAGATTTGAAGGTGATATATTGTCAGGATATTGATATCCACCACCAGTTTCAGATGCATGTTTCTTGATTGGCTTGAGAAATCTGGCCAAATCAGAAATTGAAGATTCGTCTATTGCAGCTAGAAAAATCGAAAGCGTTGTTGCAAGTGAAATGCCTTTATCTTCATTTGTATATACCTCCAACGCAGAGGTAAATGGTCGATAATCCCAAATATATTTAGTGTTTTCAAACATTCTTAGTATTGAGTCACTATCACTTTCCATTAGATCAATGCATGACCTGTCGCGAATGTACCAAAAACCTCGATTTGGCCAGTAAGTGTCTCTGATGATTGAAATCTTTGAATTGGGATCGTCGATAACGGGTTGCTGCAGGTAGGCTTCAAATGTATTGGCACATGCGGAAGTCAACTGTTTAGTTTCAAATGGCGCCCATATTTTTTCGAGTGTGGATTTATCATTGCTAGGTGAATAAATATTATTTGTTTTTGGATTAGACAGGCATTTAGAAATCATAAATTGAAGATTTTCGTCAACTAAATTTGGTTTTATGAATGAACTTACGCGCGCTTGATTTTGCGGTAAAGAGATGTCTTGGAACCAATTCACAAACAGGCGATCCCTGTGGAGATCCGTTAAATATGGGGCAACACGATTTGGTTGCAGGCATTCAGGTTTTACTTTGACAGTCATCATCCAAGGTTGTCCCTTGTTTTCCACTGTCATGTACTTGTGGGCGTAGCGTTCGGAGTAGGCAGGGTGTTGCCCTACATATAGACCTTTCCTAAAATGAGCATGTGCCTTAGTTATGTTACTCCACTCTTCGTCCGTGAATATTGAACGGCCGTGGTTTTTAAAAAGGACTGTTTTTTCACCAATGTGATACATGACTGGGAGCGGCTGGTCTGATTCAATTTCATACCCTTTGATATCTGATTCAGAAATATTATTGGCACGAGATTTACCTGAACAAATAAACGCATTTACCGAAACCAAAAAACAGATCATAAATGCTATTTGCAATTCAACCTTTGGCAATTCTCTAGAATTTTTATCTGACACGATGACCTCTCAGATCTTTCAATTCGACAATATTTCTTCTTGAAACGAATTCTCCTCAATACTACCTTGCAAAATTTGGCGATATGTTCATTACATTAGCTTCTTTACTATGAAACCAATATGGTTCCCACACGTATGATTGTATGGTAACACAAATTTTATGCTCCATTATATTTTGTACTAAAAAAATTTTGGACGTGGCCGCTTTTATTATTGCCCCGAAATTTTGCGGTAGACTCGCTGTGTCTGGTCAATCATTCTCGAAACTGAAAATTTCGACTTAATCATAGGGCGTGCGGTTTCCGCTAACGATTTGCGAAACGGCAAATCCAGGCATCGATACATGGCATGTTCAAGGGATTTTAAATCTGAAACAGGTGTCAAAAGCCCTGTAACTTCATTTTCGATGATTTCAGGGACGCCTCCCACATTACTTCCTATCAGCGCTGCTCCTGCAAGAGCACCATCAATCAAAATCGATCCGAGTCCTTCCCAATGAGTCGGCAGAACCAAGACGTCACACCCACAAAGAATTTGGGATACGTCCTTACGAAATCCTAGAAACTGAGTGTTTCGTGGCTTCTTCAACTTCAATTCTTCAAGTAAGCTGCCTTCGCCAACAATGAAGAGACGACATTTTTCAGCGACAGTTTCCAGTCCTTTGGAATGAAGATGGGACAACAAATTTTCCCACGCGGCAATAAGATCGTGCACGCCTTTCAAAGGTTCCACGGCCCCAATAAAGCAAAAGATAATTGGTTGCTCTAAATCTAGAGCTTTAGATTGGTTTTTACTTGGCTGGTCACCGATGAGCAAATTTCTACGAGATATAGGGCGTAAACCGATTCTATTGATATAGGGACTTTCATCAATCGAACTATAGATTACAGATATTTTTGCGGCCGGAACACCTATGTTAACAAGGCCTTCTGAAATGGCTTTGGAAACCGCTATGTAATGATCGACGGTTCCAGATATGTACTTCTTTCGACGAATCCAAGACAGGTTCGATGATTGTTCCACTCGCCTATGGACAATCAGTTTAAGAT
Organism: Pseudomonadota bacterium; assembly: GCA_026390495.1. Classification (GTDB taxonomy): domain Bacteria; phylum Bdellovibrionota_B; class Oligoflexia; order Oligoflexales; family RGVZ01; genus CAMDKS01. Next base: position 2,375 of record JAPLFV010000240.1, read on the forward strand.
GTAGGCCAAAAACATTTGCAATTTTTTTTGATAAAATTGCTAATCCATGACCTTTTGCAGTATGTGCATGAATGATCTGAATATTATTTTTGAGGCAAAGACGGGCAATACGCCAAGCACTAAAAAGATCCAAGTCATTAAGCATCGCCATCAAATGGACTGTGCCGAGTGCCTTAAAACGCTCTGAAAAGTTTGCTTTTTTATGTAGAAGTATGTGGTGTTTGTATTTGGTTGGATCAGATTGACTTAATAAATTACAAAGTTGATTTTCTCCGCCCCGCCATTTTTTTTCTGTAGAAATATGCAATATGTTCATTTAAGCCTGCCACAGAAGAGATAAGCTCTTGAAGTAATGACGCACTGAGTATCCTTTAGCAGATTGTCGATATAGAAGTAGTGGTGGTGTCAGGGCCGTGTTTGATCCACTGTGATCTATTGTTACAGCAGATTGACATTGAAGTTCTTCAAGAACAGATAATGTATCTAGATTTTGAGATCCATAAGGATAGGCGAACGACTGGGGATAGAATCCTAAATTTTCCTTGAAATCCGACCATGATTTTTCAATGATTTTCTTTTGGTCGTCACGACTGCGTCTAGCCAAGTGGACATGTTCCGATGCATGGCTACCAATTTCCCATCCGAGATCATTTAGACTCTTAAGGTGATTCCAAGACATCAGATCACCTGGATTCTTATCTCCTGCTTCGTCCCAAACAATATTTGTTTTACCCACGGATCCAGTCACCATATAGACAGTGGCAGGAACCCCTAGTTCCCTAAGTACAGGCATTCCCTCAAGAAAATTGTCCAGATAACCATCATCAAATGTAACAGCAACTAGATTGGAACTGCATCCAGATTTCAGCCCCTGAGTCACAGTCACAAATTTCATTTTTCGTTTTTTTAAAAGATAAATTTGCCAACGCAATATTTTAGGATCGACGTACATTCCTTTGTATCTGGCATTTGGCGGAGGTGTACCAACTCTGTGGTAATTCAAAATAAGCATCAAAGGCTCTCAAAGGATAAGGCAATAAATATTTAATGCGACCATATTGGTAACCATCAGCATAATAGATCTGAGGATTCAGGTCATCCCTGATGCGATGAGTTAACACTGGAAAATGTTTTTTCAACATAGGTTTGGATCTTGGCTAGGGACTCGTGACTGGAAATCACGATCTGGCGAGACTTAAGGTCTTTGGGAAACTCATTTTGAGTTGCAGTCAATAGCTTCAGAGCCTGTTGTACGGTGCTCATTGCTTCCATGATTTCTTGTCGGTTCTTGCGTTCTGAGGGAGAAAGGCTGTAATTCGAAATGGTCGCATCGACAAAGCTTGCCATGAAGAAACCTCCAAAGTAGTAGGAAGCAAGTTATAGGGGGGATTTGTCAGGGTGTCAAATTTAATTCTATTAGAAACTTAAAATAATTTTATAGCAATTTTAAGGTTTTTTTAAAACTTGGGCCTATTCGGGTGAAAATTTTAATACTCTGAAATAACTGCCGATTTCAGTTTTGGGGTTTGTTTGCCGATGGGGCCTAACGGGCTGATTATCGCCTAAGGGAAGGGAGGGTCGTCATGAATGTAGATGAAGTGATCGCAATTCAAGATGCGACCCGCTCGTTTCTTTGGCTGGATATTGAAAATCCGTCGGCCTTAGAGCTCGAGGCATTGAGTGAGCAGTATATGCTTCCCTACCACGCAGTTCAAGATTGCTTGGAATCTGAACATCTTCCCAAATTCGAAAGAACGGGTCAGATGAACTTTGTGATCATTCGTGGGTATGATGAGAATGCGGGCCACGACTGCGACACAGTACAGGAGTTGACGAGAAAAATTGCCGTGTTTGAATCACCAGGGCTAGTCATTACGATTCATCGAAGCGAGCAAAAATATTTTACCAACCTTAAGGATATCTGGAGAACGCATGCAAAGATTGGCGAGAAATGTGAGGCCGATCATATCCTACTCGACATTATTCGAGCAACTATCGAAACCTATGAGCGCCCAATGATGGCCAATCGAAATCTTCTAGAGGATTTCGAAATCAAGGTTTTCAAGCACATGGGAGATACGTTTGAGGACGGCTACTACCTAAAGCGAAGAGCAAGCACATTTCGAAGAATGCTGCGGTTGACAATGGATATTTTGCCTCAGGTATCGGAACACTATCATGACGAGGCAGCGTTTATTCAAGATTTGAAAGAAAAGGGTGCTCGTCATCTCTACAATGCAGATGAATTTTTTGAAAACGTCACAAACTTAATCAATTTGCACCTGTCACTGTCTTCTCATCGGTTAACAATGTCATCCTTTCGGCAAAATGAGGTCATGCGCCTGCTAACAATTTTTAGTGTTATATTTATGCCGCTCAATTTAGTAACAGGAATTTACGGCATGAATTTTGAAAATATGCCCGAGTTAAAATGGCAGTATGGCTATTATGGAGCGCTTTGCCTTTTGGGAGTCATTGCTTTAGTGATTGCAGTTTACTTTTATAAAAAAGGTTTGTTCAAGGCAGAAAAAGCAGACTAAAATTTAATGCCCGCTTCATTCTCTAGGAAAGAGTTTTAGACTCTGTTAAAATTTAATTAAATGAGAAAAGTATTCTCTATAGAAGCATATTTCTACAGCCCGTCGTGCAGGGAGTTTAAATTTTGAATCAATATTTGTTTGCTGCGCCGTTAGTCTGTTATTTGTTAGTGATACCCATGGGAGTTGCAGGTCAAAACATTGGACTAGGAGTAGCACTCGCTCTGTTACTGGTCTGGATGAATCAAAGAGGTTTTAGACTTTCCCTACAAAAGCTTCGACATTCTAAACCATTGATTCAATTTTTATTGTGTTGGGCTGTTTACGTGATTCCAATTGTTGCATCGACAGTGATTGCCGGAAAAGAAAAGGATGCCGCACGTTTTTTTTGGGGACACTTGTTTGGAATTGTCATTCCCATTTACGGAGCGATGTTAGCTGAGGCCAAGATAAAAGAATTTCCAGATTTTGTGCGCAGAGTATTTTTTTTACTTGTGACAGTTCTTGGGCTAGTTTCTTTGAGTCAGATTGTGTTTCCGTGGCAACTACAGAACGGCGAGATACAATCAGCTATTGCTAGGGCTAGGGGTTTTTACAGTCATCCTTTGACTTTCGCCTATGTGCTATTATTTTTTGTTCCATGGTCTGTAGTGAATTTGTTGAGCGATCGATTGACGCTGCAAAAGACATGGTTGTTTTTTTGCATTTTGCTTGCCGTTTTGGCAAGTCAGTCCGTGACAGTGATCGCACTCTCAGCATTTGTTGGGCTCGCGGCGGTGGTTCTTTTGATGAAGGGGAAGCGACGCCTGGGCGCTTTAATCATTGGATCAGTTTTGTTTGTGGGAATCATTGCGACCGAGAACTCGGTATCAGACAAACTGCGCACCGTTTTGACAGGAAATCGATCTGACGATGAAACCGCCTTTCACGATGATCGCATTGCTTTTTGGTTGGCTCATACCAAGATGATTGAAACCAAACCTTTGATTGGTTTTGGAACGGGCTTAGAGGCATCAGATCGCAAGCCATTTTATGAAATGATCGGTTTACCAGACATAAAGAGAATGTATGAGGCTCATAACATGTATCTACAAGCTGCCGTTGAAGGTGGCATTGTTGCCGGACTCGGAATACTCTTGTGTTTACTTTGGCTCGCAAGATTGATCTTGACTTCAAAGCGGCTGTTTTTGCCACAAAGATTTCAATTGATGGCAACGACTATTTTTATTGGATTGGCCGGATTGACGCAAAATGCTCTTCAAGACAGTGAGGTTAGGTTTGTGTTTTTAGGATTTGTTGGAGTTACTTTGTACCTCTGCATTCGTCCGCAGTATCTTCCTTTATCTAGCCGTAACCATTCAGCGATCGACACTGCGTGCAGCGAGAAGAGCCAATGAGAACAACGCAGTTATCATTGGCGACTTCCGCTGCCTTTCAAACATGCTGAATAGTTACATCTAGCCGAACTCAAAAACCTCTTTAAGTCCATCTTGCCAAGGCAATGCAGCGATGTTTCCAAATGATTTTGCGATCGGGTCACAGGACCAAACCCTTCCTTTTGCATTACGAAATTTCTCTCCAAAGTATAGAAGGCTTTCGCCGTGAGATTGTTGTACAAAATCCGTTGATTTTATTTCAATGAACCAGAGCTTCCCGGATGGATGGGACAGGACAACGTCAATCTCAAGATCGTCATCTTCTCGAATAAAGGAAATATCAAATCCAGATTGATAGTAATGGTTTAAACGAACAATTTCACAGATAACGAAATGCTCAAATCGATTTCCAAATCCTAATGAACCTCGTCCGAATTCTTTTGCGAAATCCGATGTCAACGCACGTTGAACGCCAATATCAAAAAAATAAAACTTGGGATTTGCTCTCTGCCTCTTTCGAAGGGACTTGTGGAAAGGCTCTAAGAAAAACCCAAGTAAAGTCTCTTCAAGAATTTGAAAGTAACGTTGTACCGTTTTTGGATCGACTCGAGTGTCATTGGAGATGTTCGAGTAGTTTATGACTGTTCCGTTTGTTTGGGCTGCGACCTGCAAAAACCGTCGATAGGGAACCAAATCCTTTATCAGATGGGCTTCCCATACTTCTTCTTGGATATAAGTGTTGGCGTAGGACTTAAGAAACTGAATTCTGTCATCTTCTGAATCAAGGGCAAAAATTCTTGGTAGAGTGCCCCACATGAGAGCCTTTTCAAGGTTGAAAAGATCCCCAAGTTCAAACGAGGTAAATGGAAACAAATTATAAACAAATGCCCTACCCGCGAGAAGATTCGCTCCACCGTGTTTTAGCTTTCGCGCACTTGATCCTGTCAGTCCAAATTTGATTCCCCGTTCTTCAATCAAACGATGAACTACATCCAGCAGTTCAGGAATTTTCTGAACTTCGTCAATGATCACCCATTCGGTATTTGGCGGTATCATTTGCTCCAATCGATCGGGTTCGTCGAGCAACTGATTTCTAACGTCCAATCGAAGAAGGTCAATAAATGTTAATGGAATATCTGCAAACCTTGTTTTCAGGAGAGTTGACTTCCCAACCCCCCTCGCCCCAAATAGGAAAAAGCTATTATTTATGGACAGTTGTAGTTTTCTAGATATCATTCCTCTAAAGTAACATTTTTTAAGGAGTCATGTCTAGAAAACTGTAATATATTGTAATAATTGATGTTAATAATGAGATGTCGGCTGGCAAAATAGCACTCGAACCTATTTAATGTCGATGAGGTAGCATTGAATTGCTGTGGAACGGTCGATGGCTGAACTTCCCTTAGTCTGCTTGATCGCAGTCCAGGAAATATTCAAACTGCGAGAAATCGAATCGCATATCGAATTCTCTCTCAAAATAAAAGGACTCCTTACTTGTGATTGGTATGCTCTCGCAAAGGAGTCCCGATTCACTCAATGAAAATAATGAAACAAGCTCTTCCCACTTTGCATTTTTCAAAACCGATACACCCACATTTGAGCCTCGGCGATCGTAGAAACGGATTTTATGGATGACTTTTAGGGGTAGCATTAAGGCTCCATTGCAACGGCAGCGTAGGCAGGGGTTCGCCATTTGTTTTTGTTTCGTATCGCACTCACATTTACCTTTAGCGTTATTATCATACAATTCAGGCGCGAACAGGTAGAACAAATCGCCTTGCAGCCCCAACTATAATTGGACCTATGCAACGGACATGCGATTGAAAGTAATTGTATTAATTCTCTAAGTAGTGAGCCAAATCCTTAAAGACCCCAAAAAAAGAGACCAGATATTCTTCGATCTGATTTTCAAACATCATCGAAGTATTAGCAAGAGGGTCTTTTTCGAAATTTCTGCCATTGGCGTCGTCGGACCTGCTGCGACCTGCGCGTTTGTCTTCGCAATCAGTCTAGAAGCCTCAGGCTCGCGCGTTGTTGAAACGATATTCCGCGAGGACGAAAGGATGGTCTCAAGATTGACTGAATTAATACTTTGTTCCTGAAATCTTCCTCAAAAACATCCTTGAGGTTCTAGGCAAAATTAACCGGGCAATATTTAACCATTCAATAATCTGAATGAAATCATGAGTCTTCTCATGAATACCCTCATATGGGCTTCATTGTGAATAGAGGCTTATGTTTTTCAACATATCCGTCGATTCACATAAGGCTATATGTGCTTTTTTGCTATAGATGGGATCTTTGTCAGCAATGCAGAATTTGACAAAAAATCGAAACCATTTCACTGATGTTTGCAAGATGTGCAATCAACAGGTATTTGTATTCGAAAATTTTGCATATGCGTTTATAAGATTGTTTTTACAAAGCAAAGTTACAGCCATTTTTGCTTTTTTGTTTGCTGTCAGTATGTGCAATTCTTCTGCTGTCTTTTGCTTTTTTGTTTGCATTCAGTTTATGTAATCCTTCGGCTGTCTTTGCGCAGTTAGATCATGCAGATTCAGAAGACTCTGCCCCTAAGACTACCTCAGCTCCGCAAGATTCCAACAAATCTACTAAGAAGAAGCGCTATTTAGGCGTTCAAGTGTTACGCCCCATTGTAGAAATGTCATTAGACTTGTCAGAAGCTGATGCCCATTCCATAAAGGATGCAGAACTTCTATGGAAAGATGCCTGCTTAGGTTTGACAAAATATCTGAGAAGGAACGCAGGTTTGTGGGGAACCGGTCCGTTTATGGAAGTGCTCTGCAAGGTTGGCGAGCGTCATTTTATGCAGGTAGAGGCAATGTCTGAATCCTCTGGTGTAAAGGGGCGATTTGATTATATTGAGGTGAAGAAGCTGCCTAAGATTCAGTGGAAGATAAACTTAAAAATGATTGGAGGAAGTCTAAAATTCAAAACTACCTTCAGTGCTTTAAAGGAAAAAATTGAAATTGGTGAGCTCGATTTAGAGGATTTTGATTTTCCATTTCAGCAGTTGCAAGACGCAGATCTTCAGCAGCTTATTGCTGCTTATCTGTCGACCCAAATGCCAATCAGGTCATTGGTTACAGGCGCAAAGTTTGAGATCGGGGCGGAGTTAGGAGGAAGAGCTCCTAAAAATTACCAGGTCACATTGCCTGAGAAGTTAATCTACTTTGATTTAAAAGCGGTGGAAGGAGCATGGCAGCCTGAGATATTTGCCGTTGCCATTCGTTCAAAAGCCTTGAACTCCCGAAGCGTCATGTGGTCGACGAATTCTATAGAAAAGAGCGTAACTAAAGAAATTTACTTTGCAACCCAAGTCGGGGAGAAGGATGAGCTGTTAAGTCAAATCAAAGAATTAATCATGAATCGAAGTTACCTCATTCAAGAAACAAAAACGGGTTTTGACCGATCATCATATTTAGGCATTCGCTATGGTAGGCCCTATGGCGATGGTAATTTTGCAATCAATAAAGCTCCATTAGTCGGCTTATTCGCGGAATTTAGGCAGGGTCTGTTAAAAGGTGTTAGATTTAACTACGACAAGATCGACAAAAAGACAGTTGAATCAGAAGCGGGGAGCGATTCCCTTGAGTGGTCCAGGATTCAACTGGGCTATGCATTCGGTCGTCAATTGAATAGTCGTATCATTAATTGGATTGATCTGACGCTACGACTGGGTGTTACAAATCTAGAATATCATGCAGAAAATATTGACGAAGACGGGTTTACTACCACGGCAAATTTTTCTCAGTTTAGGGCCCCAACCTCCGGACTCGAATTGGGTATTGAACGTCGTGGAAAATATTTTTTACTTCGAGGGTGGGCGTTTGGCAACTATTCGGCAGGAATGTTCAGTTTGGACAAAAATTTTAGCACCACGTCATTTAAGGTTGGTGCAGATTTGTATCGAGACTTGTTTAAGGTATCAAGGGCGAGTTTGGGTATCATGGGTTATGCTAGCATAGAATCAACAAGGATCGAAAACTCTGCTCCTGATGACGCCGTTAAGATCACGGATGCGCTTTTGGTTGATCTAACGACAGTTTACCTTGGTGGTGGATTGACGGTGAGTTGGTAGGATAAATTATAAAGTTCGTCGACACTGTCAACGTCAACAGTAGCGGGTAGGAAGTTGGTGTGGACAATGTCTCCATAAACGCACGCTAGGTTAACGTTTAATGGTTGGTAGCGAGATAATGAGCCCTGGTCAAAATATATGGACCGATGAAGTTTACATTTTGAACATCCATTCCGACTATCCATATTGATTGGTCAAAATTGAATTTTCCTGGAATTGCACAAATTGAGTGGGGAAATGTGGATACATTTGTGGGATTTACGATTCTATCGAGACCGCTGAGTATTAATTTTTTTGGCGCGCTATTCTATAGATGTATTGCACAAGCTTGGTCCTTGTCACTTCTAATGATGAAAAGCAAACTCTAGACCAAGCCCGGACAGGATATAAACTTAAAAAGTCTGTCTGCATGCTGCATAGGAGTTGAAGTATCCTCCAACTTGCGCACCGTTATTGTCTAGGTCTGCAATAAACCATCGGCCTGTGTAGCGGGCACTCTCCATGCAAACTAAGTATCCGTAGGACTCGCGCAAGGATGTCAGGCAATTGTTAAATGTTGAGTAATAGTTTCCAATCAATGACGTTGTTGTATTTTGACCATAAAGGGAGATCAAACCCTTGCCTGTGTACCGATCACTTTGAAAGCAAGCGCGACCATTCTTAGCCGTGCGAAGCGATTCTTTGCAGAATGCAATGGAATCAAAATAATTTCCAAGACATGAATTGTTGCCTCGCACGTGCTTCATGCAAGCTTTTCCTGGTCTCGATGAACTCGGTAGACACAAAATGTCGGATACTTGGCCACGCCCAGCAACAATATCACGGGCATTACGTATGGAATTTATGGCTGAGTTTGCTTCAGATGTGGACAATGATCGATTTTGAAGTTGAATCTCTCTAACTAACACATTGGCTTCATTAAGCACGGTGCGGTTGGTCGTACTCGTACTCATTCTTGCTGCGACTGCACCGGTGACTGCTGGTGCATTTGCTGGTGCTGGTTTGGTGGCATCACCCGTTTCTTGAGACCCTGGAATTTTTCCTGAATCTTCTGCTACTGCAAGCATCATGGATTGTGTTTCTGGTAACTCTCTTTCTAGAGCACCTTCGGTTTCTGTTTGGCGAGATTTGCATCCAATATTTGAAAGTAGAGCGAGCGTTGTTAGGCCGAAGATGATGCGATTCATGGCGTCTCCTTGAGATAAAAATGGATTGAAAAATTATTTAATATTGTATCATGCGGTTGGGTATTCTTGTACTGGGCTTCCACCCCGCATTGATTTTTTATGAGTATTTCTCAAATACGTCATATTGGCGCCTCGCTACATCCAGATTCTCGGGTATTGCAAGTCACAAATGGCAGGAAAATTATATGCTAGCGACCATAAATTCAAATATGTGCAAAAACCTGAATTCTATTGATGCCTCCATCTGGATATGTTCTGACTCGGATCACATCTGTTTTAGGTAGATTTTGAAATAGGAACTCCTGCTTGTTGCCAGCATATGGCTTGGATAGAGATTTAGGGCAGATCTCCATCCAGGTGTCATTGTTGTTCACAAAAAATGTGAAATCAAACAAGATTCTTCCAATTGAAATCGATTCGCAAAGTTTGATTTCAACTTCTTCGAAATGGCCCGGAATTCGGCTGCGCGATGATTCCAATCCATCAAACATATGCAAAGGTGGATATGGAGAAATAACTTGTGAGGCAGGACTATAGTGCTCATTGGAAGCTCTCAATATGCTGGCACCCCACAGAGATGATGCATAATTCAAGCTTTTGCCCAAGAGACCTAGTTTTTGTTTGTCGCGATTCGTAGTAGGAATGGTCAGCGGTTTTTTTGTCTTTGGAATTAGATCTTCGCAACGCTTGGATTTTGCATTATCTCTGGGCTGAAACATGGCAGCTTCATCACGTGAAAGTGTTTCGTAAAGTCCAAGTCTTGTGATTCCACCATCTGGAATACCTTCAACTCTAATCTTTTGAAACGCTTGGGTGGATGAGCCTAAATCGATCCACATTTCAGAATGTGCATCTATCGATGTCTTGGGTAAAAACTCGGTCCACTTTTGCTCATTAACGTTACATCCAAGAAGCCGAATGCCGGGAGTGTGATTGCCGTCATGAAATTTTGTCGACAAATAAATATAGCGAATCGATGAGGGGGCCTTCATCTCTAGGTGAAGCCAATCAAGGCCTTGTGGGTTATGGCGGACAGTTTCCCAGCTATCCATGATTTTACCTTGTTTTCCGAACAGAGTCGGGTCGAAACATGGCTCGAAGGGGCTGATAAGGTTTTCAGCGCGTGCAAATTTTTGATCATTGCATCCCAAAATCGAGGCATTTTGGAGTAAGTCCTTTTTTACAAGTGGACGCATCTTCGAACTTGGTACAATTTTTTCAGGAAGCATCGGTTCAAAGGCATCAAAAATCCACTCTTTGTACCCTTGATTGACAATATTTTCCTGCGAGACTGAATTTAAATTCATGCGCGCGCTATGAAGTGATTCATACTTTGCAAAATCGATTCCTGAAAATTCTAAACCCTTGAGTAGGCTTTGGGCGATCTCAGATATTAGCAAAACGGCCTTGTTATCGGAGTTTGATAGAATCACAAAACCTTTACCCGCATCGGGACCATGGAATGCATAAATGTAGAGTGCTCTAAAACCGTCGTTCGCACCTTGGTGAACCATGACGCGATTTTCTCCGGCATCAAGGACAAACACTCCAAGACCCATGCGCGCACCCATAAAATCAACGCTGCCTAAGTCGTTACTGGCAAGCATATGGCGCGCCGTATCGTGGCTGACAATCCTAGGGACATTGTTTGGCGGATCGAGAGAATTTTCATTATGACCTAATATTGAGTCGCCAAAAGTATTGATGCTATCGAGGTCCTGGTAGGCTGCTCCGATACTTTGTAAAAAACCAAGCATAGATTCAGCATTGGACCAACCACCTGCTGCACAGGAGGGGAAATTGAGAAAAGGATGATTCAAGGCGATGTCTCGGGCAATAAAATTGCCAGCATTTGGACTTAGGAAAAGATGTTTGAGTCTTTTATGGTCTAGAAACTGTTTTGATAGATCCGCACTAGATTTGCCGGTGAGCTTTTCCAATAAATGTTCGAGGACAATAAATCCTCCTCCAGAATAGCGAAACTCTTTTCCTGGATTGATATTTACCTTTATTGCTTCATATCCGTATGCCTCTGGATTTGATAGTAGTTGGTCAGAAGTCGGTAGAGGTTGATCTGGGGAAAAGCCATTGACGTAGTGCATGTTAAGACCAGTGTGACTTAGTAAATCGCGAAGAGTGAGTTGATTGCACACACTAGATTCATTTGAAGGAGACGTAGACTTTGTGTTGTCGACTGACAACTTAAAAGTCGATCCACAGCGTTTTAAAACATCCACAACTTTTTCGTTGATAGAAATTTTATGGTCTCTAAAAATCTCCATGGCTAACGCCGATGCAATTGTTTTACTTAACGACGCAATCTGAAAGAGTGTCGTCTGTTGAATTGCAACTCCTGGTTTGCTCTCGCCAAAGCAAAAGGTTTGGATAGGACCCTGATTAGATCCGACGACCGCTACCTGTAAACCCATGCAGTCATGGCGCTTAAAAATGTTTTCCAATAGGGAAGGTGTTTGATCTTTTGGCGCTATGGACAAGCGCTTTAGGGTTATCTCCCAAAGTGCATTTTTGGCAGCCAAGAATTCTTGTTCATAGGTGTTGTTGAGTCGATTTTGTAATGCTTGAAGTAAGTCGTCTGCAGATTTACCAGCCGCAGATATAAGAAATTTAAACCCGAATTTTTCTTTATACTCTTTTCCTAGTTTTTGCAGTTGATGCAAAACGTCGTTTCTTCCTGATTGGGCCAAAGATTGTTCTTGGCGTGCCGTGTGGTCAAGAGTGCTTTTTGTCTCGCCAATATCGCCGTGAAAACTTGCTGCTTCATTGACTTGATCCAACGTAAAATCAAAAATTAATTTTTTAGCAAGACCGATATCTTGAAATCGTCTATCTGCCATTGACTGACTAAAAAACAAACTGCCACAGGTTTCAAAATAGTGATTGAGTCGATCGACCTTAGAATCCAATTTAAAATGGTCTGCCGCTATTTTTGTAGCTTGATCCCAAGGATTTTTTGCATCTCTAATCTCTGAAACAGTGAATGGCATCAAAAGCTCGGTTGCGAACTCAGGAGGGTGCGGATCTGTCATCAACTTAAGCATCAGCTTAAATGCGACAGGATACCATTTTTCAGTTTGTTCATTCCATTTGATCTGAACAATTTTGGTGGCGTTAGATAGATCTTTGCGGATGAATCGCATCTCTTCGTGCGCAATCTTAATAAACTCCGCAAGCGAAAATCGTTGGTGACGAATCTCGTGCCAGACTTCCCACCGAGATCGTTCCGCAGTTGCTAGGTCATCCATGACGCGAACAGGAATGCCGTCCACAATTGTCGGCAAAGCAACACAGCCATTTCCTGAAAGCCAATCTGTTAGGTATTGAAGTGATTGAAAAACATTGTACCTAATCTCATCGGGATGATGATTTGGGATAAAATCAGATTCCTTTATATCAGCTACGATGAGTTTTCTGACATAGTTTGGATCATTCTTATTGAGTCCTTCGATGTCAGGACTGTCAATAAACTTTAGAAGCTCTGATTGGTAGTCAGGTAAAAAGATCTCACTAATTAATACTCGAAGTGATTCCTTTTGCCCTGACTGATACTGCTTCCAGGATTCAACAATGGCGAGCCCAAGGCGAACAAAATCAGGATGAGCGACCCAAAAACCTGTGAGATGTCGTTTTAACTGCGTAATAACGTCTTTGAAATACCCTCTCAAGGTGATTTGAAATGATGGGGATTTTATATCATTGTCGCGCGGTAAGAGGCCATACATCCCACCAACTTTGACGCCACCTCTAGAACCAACAACATCAGCAAGTAAGGAGTGTGAAGCCTTGATATACTTGATCACAATATTAGGATCTGCTTTGACAGGAATGCGGTAGTTGCCATCCTCCTTGAATAATCGCGCCGTGGATCCGAGGTAGTCGTGCCAACCTAAGGATGCGCCCATAAAATAAGGATCTAACTCATCAATGATTTCGTGTGTTCTTAAAATGGCTCGGGGGTTTTCAAGGACGATCATTAATCGAATGGTGCCGATTTGATAGCTAGTATCAAAAGCTTGAATCATTCTCTCTGCTGTATCCATTAAGATTTTGATGTAGCGAGCTTCTTCTTCGTTTTCAAGTTTTGGGACATAAAACACGAGCGCTTTTGGGTTTTTGTAGTTGACGAAAAGGTGTAATGCAAAATCATATAAATGAAGCGGAATCGGACAATTTTCGTAAAACAAAAACGAGCAGGGTAAAGCGAGTCCAGGAAAGCGCTTAATGGGATGGGAGAGAAAATCTCGGGCAAGTTTATACTTTTCTGAGCCATCTTCTGTCCCACTGGAAATATTGATGGAACCATCTAAGCAAGCCGTTAAATTCTTAGCGGCTTCCTGAAGATCAATTCGCAAAGGCGTTTTAGAATCTTCATCATCAGCTCCCCACGTGGGGTGAGTGATATTTGACGATAAGAGTTGTTCTACTATTTTCGGCTCCCCAGCAAGCTTTCGATGATAGGCGTTCATAGCGTTGATCGACATCTTTGCAGAGTCAGGTGGGCCAAAAAGTGTGACGTGAGGCCCTTCGAGAAACTTTGGAATAGGTTTGATTTTTTTGCCGCCTGGCTTGCAGTAAAGTGCTCCCAAGGGTCCAAAAACAACCCGACCATCAGCATCTTCTAGGCCTAAGATTGTCTGATAGGTTTTTTGATCTATAGAAATGCCGTGTTCCTTGTTGAACTGGTAAAAAGCCTTCACTCTAGTATCGATAAATGTTCGATCTTCAACTCTTTGATTCAAAACTTTCTCGAGCGGCTGCTTCACTTTTAGATAAAGATCTACCAAAAAACGGAAGGATGCAGTTGACTCGAGTCCACCGCCTGGCCCCACGTCGACAAGTCCATTGACGCCATTTACTGGTTTCGCCTTAAGTAGCAAATGGTCGCGCAATGACTTTGGGATATAGGCTTCATAAAACAGGGGTGATGATTTCATTCTATGGTCCAGGACGTGGTAAACGGAATTGGCATAGTTGCATTGAGTTTTACGAGCTTAAGGAAATCACCCGTAGTTAAAGTTGATGCAACAGTGCAGGTTGGAGTGCTGCCGCTCAAAACAGATTGCACAGTTATGTTTGTGACACCGGCGTCTATCGCTGGATCGGGAGTGAATTTAAGCCACCCCGAGTTTGAGGTCACGGAAGTATTAAATGCATACAATGGTCTAGAGATATGTGGATATGGTCCAAAATCAGTAGAATCTGGGAGATATTGACTGCTGGTATCGGTGATTTGGCAATTTGCTTCTGTAAAATATATTGTCGGAGGTGAGGGCGAGTATGCGTGGACATATTCACCCGATATTCCAATATCTGCATATGGTAGACTCGAGACGGAAACAAAATGTGCTTCACCATTGGAATCTCGAACAACCATGTCGAAATCAATCTCGTCCATCATGCTGTCAAAGTCAATGTAGGTAATTTTACCAATTTTATTGCCATCAGATATCAAATTGGTGCCTTCTTTAACCTGAGATATTATGGCGTCATTACTTTGACCATCGTCTTTATCTTTTACCTCAACCCATGTTTTACTTTCGTTGCAGTAATATAGTTTATCTTGCTCTGCGACGTAAGCAATTCGGTATAGATCTCCGTCACCACAGGCAGGAAGTTCAGCCATTGTTGCAAAAAATTTTGCGCTCACTTGGTCAGCAAACCGTGCTTTTGTTTTAATGCCCTCGGTGACCGGCTCGGCCATTTGAACGACAGAAAACCATCCAAAGTATTTCGATTCGAATAAAACATTGTCTCCGCTGAGACCCAATTCTTTCGCAGGAACGATTCCTGTAAAGGCCCCGGTTTCAGATCCGGTGTTGACTTTAACGCGATACAATACGGCAAGCTTCGTTCGATCAATGGCTCCAGCAGTGAGTCCTGTAAATTTGGGAAGCGGGATGGAAAGCGTCATTGGATTGATTAAATCAACCGCCGAGCTTGGCTGGATCTCGATAGGTGTACCACTTGCAGCAACGGAATTCTTGAGGCCTAATGTCGACATCATAGTCGAACCACTAACGTCACTCCCAGCACTAATGTTGATCGAAATGGGAATACTCAGCGCTCCAATTGGCAAAGCAATGGCAACGCCACTGAGTGGTCCGTCTTGAATCGACATAATCTGTGCAGATGTCGCGTTAGGGTCAAAATTGGCTCGATAACCTCCTCTTGATGCGGTCATCGATACCTTGGTGCCGTCTGGCATAACCACGACGCCACGAGCATTACCAGTTCGTCGAGAAAACTCCCTTGGTCCGCACGAGGTAATTTGAAGACACAGCAAAAGGATTGCAAGGGTCGTATGTTTCCAAATGCCTGAAGGGTTTGAACCATCAATCAAGTGCTTTCCTTGTTTGTTTTTTGAAAGAATCATTTCTTCGTCTCCCACCTTTGAAAATGTGTCAAAAAAACCTGTCGGGGCATTTTAAAATTTCCAACCAGCGCCCACGCCCGCTTCCATTCCGACTGTGACGCCTTTAACTTTTGCAGCATCTTCAAACTGTTTTGCTGAATCGCTACGTTGAACAACATCACTTGGTAACTGATCATCCCCATGAGTCCACTTGGTTCTTTGGTACACAGGAATTAGACTTGCTATATCAAGCTGAATTTTGCCGGCTCGACTGTCGCCACGTTTTGCACCAAAGCCATATTCGAATTGAAGACCTAGTTTTGCAAACAATCCAATTAGGTGTGATTTGGACGAAAATAAATCAGTGCTTTCACTTTCATTGGAAGAATTCTTAACAGAACTTTTGTATTGAACCTGAGTGGAATCTATTCCAAGGCCCACAACTCCAAATGCCATGACTCTTTGTTTTTCTTTTTGCAGAGGGGATAGAATCGTGCAGCTCAGGGCATAATTCTTCGCGCTAGTTTGTTCCGCCGAATAGATTTGAGAATTATTAGGATCAAAATCAGTGGACGATTGAATGGGTCTGATGTACCTCCAAACAAAACTGTATTCCTGATCAAAGTCTCTAAACAGAGGTCCTTTTATACCAAAAGAGGCACCAATGAGGCTTTGTTTGACTGACTCTCCTTCAACCCACAGGGAATCTTTGCCTTTGATTCGATTTTCAATTTCAAAGGTTGGGTGATGAAACTGAAAAGGAAGCGTTGGCGTCATGATCGCCCCTGTCTGCCACCTAAAGGGTCTTTTTTCACTCTGAAAGGTAACTTTAGACTTAAGGTCCTGGAACTTTGCTTTCTCAGGAGGAATATTTCTTTCGCTTGCCGGCAATTCTTTAATGTAAACATTGATTCCATGCTCAATCCAAGCTTCATACTGGGGGCCAGCGTAAACACCTGCCCTCGAAGTTTTAACTCTAGCGACTTTGCCACAGAAAATAACCTCTTGATCTCGGCTTGCGCAAGCCGTCATGCCTTCCTTAATTCCATCGTTTGATCCTGCGTCAATAATAATATAATAGTCTGCTCCGTAGTCATCATAAATGACTTCAAAAGCTTGAAGACTCGATGATATCGTGCCTAGTACGATCGCGATAAATAAAGAAAGATAGTGATTCATAGGCATAGGATATCGTGGCCAGAATTTCAAAGCTACTGAAATTTCCATCTTGCTTGCATGAAACAAAATGAATCAGTTTTAATGACTGACTGCCTGTAATTTTAATCTTTAGAATTTAATCGTTAGGCCTAGATTGACTAGATAAACGAGAAGCTATAAAAATTGCACAAACAAGCATTAATATGCAAAGAAGTTGGCCCATCGTAAATCCTGGCAACAAAAATCCTAGTTGAGGATCCGGCTCTCGAGAAAATTCTGTCAAGAACCTTAAAGACCCGTACCCAGCCAAAAAAATAGCAGAAAGGGCACCAGAGATCCGGTGCCAGCGTGGATAGGCCCACAGCATCAATAGCCCCAGGAGCACTCCCTCGGTTAGCGCTTCATAAAGTTGAGATGGATGCCTTGGGAAATCATTCCAAGGTTCAGGAAACATCACCGCCCACGCAACTCCTGTAGGCCTTCCAGGAAGTTCTCCATTTATAAAATTGCAGATTCGTCCTGTAGCCAATGGCCAAGCGATCAAGGTTGCCAAGCGATCTGTAAACGTAAAAAACGATGCTCTTCGAATATGGGAGGTAAGCCATGCTGCTATGGCGACTCCAATGAGGCCACCGTGAAAACTCATCCCACCATTCCATATGGCCACAATTTGATCTGGATTTTCCTTAAACCATTTTAAGTTGTAAAGAAGGATGTATGTCAGTCTTGCGCCCAAAAGCATTCCAAACCAAGACCAGACTGCAAACTGAGTCATGTCATCTTGGTCAATATAGCTAGAAGGAGACTTTTTTGCCAAAAATCGAAGTCCCATGAAGCACCAAAAAAATCCAAAGAGGTAATTTAGCCAATACCATGGTACGGCCTCCCCACCGATGGAAAAGGCTATGGGATTTAAGTCGTGAATGAACCAAGATGTTTGCGTCGTCATGAAAATCAGTATAGTTTGAAATTCACTAAAATGAAAGATCGTTATGATATGGTCTCACGGTTGAATTTGAATGCATGTTTGTCTTTTATGGGAACGAGACCTGATTTTTTAAAAGAAGGTTTGTTGAATGGGATTGTTATGAATGACTTGAGCTACATTACGATTCAATCAGACTTTGCTCCAATTTATTTTCTGCCCTCGGATTCCGCTATAGACGAAAATGTGGCCCTATCCAAGTTTTCAACTGAAGTGCGACAAAAGGCATTAACGATGACGCATCCCCTAAGAAGGAGTGAGTTCGTCAAATCGCGATGGTTGTTTAGAAGGGTGTCTAAATTGGATTCTGATCCGGTCCTATCGGATTACGGTGATTTGATTTGGCCAAAAGGTTTTAAAGGGTCTTTTTCGCATAAGTCCGGTCAAGTGGCCCTCGCATTGAAAGAGAGTGATTCAGATCAAGTTTTTTCACTCGGTGTTGACTTGGAAAGAGCCTCTGTTAACGAAAACATTCGAGAAAAAGTTGTTACTGATGCCGAATGGAGCTTGATCTTGAAAGCTTTTTCTGAGTTTCCTCCACAAAAAATTCTTGCGGCCATTTTTTCTGCAAAGGAGTCCATCTTCAAAGCGTTGTATCCATTGGTAAAGCGGAAGTTTTGGTTTGATGCTGCAGTATATGTGGGTTGTGACAACATTAAGTCATACAGCGGCTTCAACGGCGATGCACACCAACCTGGAGCGATTAGCAAAAAACTTTCAAATTCATCCTCTGTCGTGGTATCTGAAAATGTTATCAATCTAAATTTTTTGATTGCGGATTCGCTTGGTCTTGGTATGAAGATGCCATTGACGGTTCAGTATCGTGATATGACTGTGGGAGGGGAGACCTTTGTTTTGACAGTGACAAAATATTTTCCTGGTGAATAGGTCGATCAGTTAAGCAATTTTGGTGAAGGGGTGCGAGTGATGATTGCAAAGATTCAGAATCGTTTTTCAAAGATTAGTAGTGTTTTAATCATTGGTGCGATTTGCGCATGTGTTAGCCCAGCGAACAATTCACCTTCAAATCAAAGTCAATTTAAACCAGTCCAAACCGATCGACCGCCGCAAGATTTCTATTTAAAAAGCGAACAGGGCATGGTGGCTGCAGGTCATGCTCTTGCGTCCCGAGCAGGTGCAAGGGTTTTAGCACAGGGCGGAAACGCCATTGATGCCGCGGTGGCCGCTTCCTTTGTGATTAGTGTTGTACGTCCTCATAGTACAGGTTTGGGGGGAGGAGGTTTTTTATTATCTTTCGATGCAAAATCAAAAGAATCTCAAGTTGTTGATTTTCGTGAGCGTGCTCCATCGGCATCCTCACGTACCATGTTTCTTGACAAGTCAGGCGGTTTAAAGAAAGTTTTTGTGAAAGGTGAGGCTCAAAATCTCATTGAAGTTCCAAACCCGCCCATGAATGGAGCCCTTTCGGTCGCTGTTCCTGGACTTGTGAAAGGCCTCCTTGAAGTCCATGCAAAATATGGACGATTGTCCAGGCAAGTTGTGATGAAAGACGCCATTGAGATTGCGAAATCTGGGTTTGAGATCTATCCCACATTGGCAAGTGCATTAAAAGATCGTCGCGATGTTTTAGCTTTGTTCGCGCCGTCTCGAAAAATATTTTTTAGAAATAACGAACCTCTCAAACTAGGCGATCGGCTGATTCAAGATGATTTAGCCAAAACGTTGCAGCTAATTTCTGACCTAGGAGATCAAGGTTTTTATTCTGGGTCTGTTGGAGAGTCCATAGTTCGAGAAGTAAAAAATGGTTCAGGGGTCTTATCGCAGAAAGATCTCAAGTCTTATAAAGTGATATATCGAAAGCCCGTTTTGGCTAAATTGAATAGAGATACTGTACTCACGATGCCGCCGCCCTCTAGCGGTGGTGTTCACATTGTGCAAATGCTAAGAATGCTTGAAGGGGAGAATTTTAAGTCTGCCGGGCCTTCAAATGCCAATTATTTGCATTTTCTGACAGAAACGATGCGTCGAGCCTTCGCTGATAGAGCAGCCTATATGGGTGACCCAGATTTTGTAAATGTTCCGACCAAACAACTGACATCTGACGATTATTTAAAAAAACTTAAATCGTCCATTCGGCGTGACCGTGCATCAGTGTCAACTGAATTGCAGAATCCTTTTATTGATTTGAAAGAATCAGGATCAACAACCCATATTTCAGTTGTCGACAAAGACGGAAATGCTGTTTCAACAACCCAAACGATAAACTATAGCTTTGGAAGTTGCATGGTCGCTGAGGGAACAGGTGTCGTTTTAAACGATGAAATGGATGATTTTAGCACAAAACCAGGAACAGCAAACGCATTTGGTTTGATACAAGGTGAGGCAAATGCGGTGGCGCCTGGCAAGACACCACTTTCGTCAATGTCGCCTACAATCGTGTTGGATGAAAATAACAATGTGAAATTAGTGCTTGGCTCACCAGGGGGACCGCGCATCATTTCTGCAGTCTTGCAAACAATGATCAATGTTTTAATGTTTGAAATGCCTTTGTTAGAGTCCGTTCACTCTTTCCGAATTCATCATCAATGGCTACCTGATCAATTGAGATTTGAAAAATTTGGATTGTTGCCAAATGAAGAGAAAAGGCTAAAGGCACTTGGGCATGAATTGTTGGAAACGTCATCAATCGGTGATGTACAAGCAATTTATAGAAATCCTACTGGATATTGGGAAGGTGTTTCTGATTCAAGAGCCGAGGGTAAGCCGGCAAGTCCTGACCAGCGCCTATAACTTTATAGGAATTGGCAATCAGTTCTAAATTTCGACAGATTAGAACGTATATGTACAGCATACTCGTTCCATGTTGAAATCTGAAGATTACTTTCTGCGGCGATGAGTCCGCGTGAAATGGGAATGATTGTGCTTGGATTCTCTTTTAGAAGTTGCTTAAGTGCAGCGTCGACGGTTGCACCTTGGGCGCCAACTCCTGGCATCAAATAACATTGATTACTGGGCATGGTCTTTTGCACCCAATCTGGAACATTGGTGGCACCTAATACATATCCAAGTTGGTTTTCAATTCCCTGTTCACGTCCAAAAGATTCCCAAATCGCAAACATTTTTTGTGCGACATTTTGATGAATATCGGTACGTTGTTCATTGTGAATTGGTAGCTCTTGAATTTGTCGGCCAGCGAAATTGCTGCTAAGCCACACCGTGAATACTCCCAAGTCGTGACGGTCCTTGAGCCATGGTGTCAAGGCTTTCAATACGTCGATTCCCATCCACGGAAGAATGGTTAATGCATCGGCTTCGACAGTTTCAAAAGCCCACCGACCATAGGCGCTCATCGTTGATTCGATGTCCCCTCGCTTAGCATCAAGAATGACATAATAGCCCTTTTCTTTTGCAAGTTTTGATATGTCAGATAGGGCTCGAAATCCCTCTGATCCATGAGATTCAAAATAGGCCGATTGAAGCTTGATAACGCCACACTGCTCATTAAATTCTTGAAGGATGCATGTTGCCCAAGTCAGAGCCAAGTCATAAAAATCAAAATTCTTGTGTTGAGATCGCAATTGCAAAGGAAGGAATTCAGGATTTGGATCAAAACCAATCGCTATAGGGTGCGAAAGTCTCTGATTAATTTGCCGCAATCGTGCTTTCATCAAGCTTCCTCCTTTTTATTTGGCATAGCTGCAAATTAGAGGATTTTCTCTATGGAATCCAGTTGTATTTTTCTTCCTCGGTTTTTTCAGTAAGGTCCGTTTGAGCTATAAATATAGATCTTGATTTTAAATTGTATAGATTTCGGGAATTCTTCCGATATTAGTAGCATGTTCGGTAAATTAAACCTCTATCATTGGCTACTGTCGAAGAAGCGTGTTTCGGCCATGATCTTTATCGTGTTAATGATCCTGGCCACGAGTGTTTCTGCCCGATTTTCCTTCGCACACGATGACGCAGGACCGTCCCAATTTTCTCAGATAAAACAACTTCCGACTCAAATCGATTATTTGCCTTTTGTTGAGCGAGAAATTGGGCTGGACCGTTTGCTAAGTGATCCTTCTTTAAAATGGGAGCCTAAACCAAACTTTGTGGAAGCAGGTAGTAACCAATGGGTTCGGCTCAAGTTTACAATTGGCGACCAGCATTTGAACAGAGATTTTATTATTGCTTTGACTGAGGATGTTCCTAGAAAGGGTGAGTTTTTCCTTTTTGATTTTAATGGTCAACTGATGGAAAGTTCGGAATTTGGGGAAGCTATTCCATTTCAAAAGTGGCAGTACAAAACTTTTTCTTCAGGTCATACGTTTAAAATTCAGAAACCAGGGGACTACGTTTTTTTAGTGCATCTCTATACGATTATGCGAGCGCCCTTCGGCATGGAGATTCGATCGAAGGACTATCATCAGGATGCAGAGACGAAACGGTTTTTCATTCTGGCATTATCTGTTGGTGGGTTGATTGCAATGCTTTTGCATAATTTGCTATTATGGCGCTCGTTAAGTCGTAGTATTTTCCTGCGATGCTCCATCTTAAACGGCTTGTTTACCCTGTTAGCATTATTGGTTTCTGGAAAACTCACTTATTTTAGTGCGGGTTTGTATCAACCTTTAGTCAATGTTTATACACTGGTGCCTTTCATATCGCTTGGATACTTTTTGCAGTTTTCTCTTGATTATCTGCGGCTCAGAAAATTGAACAATAGATATGTGAAGGCAGTTAATATGTCGGCAATCGTTGTTTATAGCTGCGGCGTTCTGAAGTACATAAATCCAGAGCTGTCTGATATTCTTTTTAACGTTGTGTTTACCGTTGGATTTTTGGGAGTGATGTTTCTTTGTACGAGCAAGAGCCATCGCAAACAGAGACATGCTTTCATGTTGCTTCTTGGAATGATTCCTTTTGCGTTGCTATTGATTCTGTGGACTCCCGTTACAGCAAGTTATGTGTCAATGTCGCTTCGCGAATCAATGCCTGTAGCATTATTGGCGCTCCAGTTGTTTATTGGTGCTGGGCTAGCAAGTCGTATCTCTGAAATGCGAAATAATCTTTTGAAACTTACTGTCGATCGAGCCAATCAGTTAGAGGCCTTGGTTGCAGAGAGGACTAAAGATTTAGACTCGGCGAATCTAATTCTAAAGAATGAGATTGGTATTCGTAGGAATGCTGAGGAACAGGCGTTACGGCAAACTGAATTGCTAAAGGCGACCCAGGCAAAAATGGTTAGTAGCTCTCGATTGACAGCTTTGGGTGAAATGGCAACTGGTGTCAGTCATGAGATCAATAATCCATTGACGATTTTGAAAGGGTATTTGTTCGTGATGCAGAATCACTTGGAACTGGAAGACATATCAAAATCAAAGTTGCAGAATATTGTTGCTAAATGTATCGGAACCGCAGATCGTATGGCAAGAGTGATTCGGGGGCTTCGAGATTTTGCTATTCAAGATAAATCGGAAGAGATTCGGGCTGTTTCACTGAAATCCGTTTGGACTAATGTATTTGGAATTTGTCGAACTAGACTTGAGTCGTCAAATATCAATTGGGTGGAACCTAATATTGATCCATCGATAACGGTCCTCGTGCGCTCAACAGATTTCGCTCAAGTCGTTTTGGGTTGTTTGACGAATTCATTTGATGCGATGGAAACCACAAATGAAAAGAATTTAAAAATTTCATTTTTCACAGATAATGGATATGGGGTTTTGAGAATTGAAGACTCTGGTATAGGTATCTCCGAAGAGTTTTCAAAAAATCTGTTTACACCCTTTGCTACCACCAAAACAACTGGCCCTGCAAAAGGACTTAGCTTGAGCATTGGAAAGCAACTGTTGCTCAATATGGGCGGTGATATCAGGTATATTCCAGGAACTTCAACGACTACATTTGAAATTATAGTTAAGCTGGCTCAGGAAAGCGACAATGCCCATGTTTCAGCTTAAGTTAAAATAAATGACTTCCTCCAAGTGCTTTGATTTGCCTTTGTATACGTGCGTGGAGAGAAAGTCCCTTTCAGCGCTGGCGGTGGATTCGGAGACGGTTTTGTGCCAGGCGCGTATCTCGGTATCCCATCGATACTTTCGCTCCTTTAAAATATCTTTGGATTCAAATGGACTTGCTACAGCAATGATTTTGATTTCGGGTTCATAACTTGACTTTACCAGCTCGGCTAGGTGAGGACTAACTAATCTAAAAGTCGTCGCACAGTCAAACATCGCACGATGAGCAAACGAATTGATAAACCCATGGTCGGCGGCAAGGTACTGAAGCTTTCTTGAAGAATACCCTTTTGAATCCCAGTCAATATGTCGAACGGAGCAGGCCCAATGTTTACGAAGTTCAGCTAACTCTGGCCTTTGATGCAAAAAGCTGCGATCAAACTGTGCATTGTGAGCGACAATCAAACTTGATTGAGCCCACATTGTTTGAAGAATTTCCCAATTGATCTTTTGCCCGCGTAAGGCAAAATCTCTGAGTCCAGTTAATTTACTGATTTCTGGAGTGAGGGCTTCTTGCGGATCTTGCAAACCACCATACATTGCCAGGATGGTAGGAGGCTCGTCTTGCTGCCATCCAAATTGAATGGCGCCAACTTCTATGATCTTGTCTTTATTGGAATCTAACCCGGTAGTTTCGACATCGACAATTAAACCAATATCCACGCTTTGCCCCCCTAGTCCTTCAATAGAATGATCAATTCTTACCTATAGTGCATTTGCGTCCATAGATCATGTATAATTTTAATAGTAAGCCGTTATTCATGCCGTTTTTAGAGTCATTAAATTATGTATTTGTTGACTAGGTTTGGATTTGTTGTCTTTTTAGCAGAAGGGATCTATGAGTACTTCGACGCCAAGGCATTTGCATTTAACGACGCTTGTTGAAGCTAAACCCGAAATACCACTTCTTCAATCGGTAGAGTCCGTTTTTGCGTTGTGCCTTTCTGATGAAAGAATGAAAGCCTATAGCCCTAAATTTTGTAACGACTCAAACGAAGCATTGGAATTGAGCTCTGGCGGCGTACGACAGATTATAGTGAGTTCGTCCTTATATTCGGACCGTGAAAAATTGACAGCATTTTATTTGGATGTGTTTGACAAAAATACCACGATGCTTTTGGTTGGCCAATCTGAAGAATTGAGTCGCATAGATGCTCTTGGTTTAGCTCATATTGACAATCGCCACGTGCACAAGTTTGGGCTTCCTTCATCGGGTTTGAATTTTTTGACCTGCATTCAAACAGTTGCAACCTTTCAACAGTCGATCATTACCACGGATGCCGAGCAGAGCTACCTTCGAGAAAGTTCTGAAAATGTTAAGAATGTCATGAGTATTTCGCGAGAGCTCAACGGCGAGCGAGACATTCCTAAACTTCTTAATTTGATTTTGCTTAAAGCTCGCGAGATTACAAAGGCAGATGCCGGGTCGATTTACACAGTTGAATATACCCAAAACTCTCGCGAAATTTCTCAGGCTAAACTTCGTTTTCGATTGACTCAAAATTCTTCAACTTCTACTGATTTTAGCGAATTTACTATTCCCATTGATTCAAAATCTATTGTGGGAAATGCCGTTCTGACTCAAGCGCCAATTAATATTCCTGACTTATATAATTTGAGTGACAATCCGGCTTCAAATCCCTATGGGGTGAAACATAATCGTTCGTTTGATCAGCGCATCGGATATCAGTCGCACAGTATGCTTACGTTTCCAATGTACGATATTTCCCACAATGTCATTGGTGTGATTCAATTGATCAACAGAAAAAGGGACTATCATTCGAAATTATTAAGTAATAGTGATTTTGAAAAGCAGGTTCTTCAGTTCAGCAGACAAGATGAAGAATATGCTCAAATCGTAGCTCAACAAGCGGGTATTGCTCTCGAAAATGCTGAAATGCACAACGAGATTCGTCATTTGTTCCACGGATTTGTTAACGCGTCTGTAACTGCGATTGAGCAGCGAGACCCAACAACATCTGGTCATTCTCATAGAGTCGCACAGCTTACGACCGAACTAGCTAGGGCGGTAGATCGATCAACTGAAACTCCATTTCGAGATATACATTTTACAGAGGATGGGTTTCGAGAAATTGAATACGCTAGTTTGCTTCACGATTTTGGCAAGCTCGGAGTTCGAGAAAATGTTCTTGTTAAATCTAAGAAATTGTATCCTTGGCAATATGAGAATGTTCAAGATCGGTTTGAACTTATTCGATCTGCGATCGAGATAGAGTACCTACGTCAGGTTGTAAATTACATGAGCAATCCAATGGCCTTTCCAATGGATTTTAATGCAGACAACCTAAAATTTGAGCGTGATCGAAAGCTTGCTGAAGTAGAAGATTTCGTAAAATTTGTAGCGACATCTAACGAGCCGACTGTGTTACCTCAAGGCGGCTTTGAGCGCCTAAACGATATCGCAAAGAACGAGTTTTTGGATTCTCAGGGGCAAAAACGAAGCTTTTTAAAGAGTGATGAGCTAAAAGCACTTTCCGTATCGCGAGGCAGCCTAACCGCTGAGGAATTTGCAGAAATTCAAAGTCACGTCACTCATACCTATGAATTTTTAAGAAAGATTCCCTGGGGGCATCGGTTAGCAAATGTTCCAGAAATTGCTGCGAAGCATCACGAGAAACTTGATGGTTCAGGATATCCGACGTCTGCTATTGGCTCGCAGATTCCGATTCAGTCGAGAATGATGAGTATCGCTGATATATACGACGCCCTCACAGCTTCCGACAGGCCTTATAAAAAAGCCGTTCCTGCAGAGAAAGCTCTTGATATTATTGCTATGGAAGTGAAATCCGCAAAGATCGATTCAGATCTTTTTAAGCTATTTATAGACAGTGGCGCACATAGAGTTGTTTTCGAACGAAAGTAGTGGCGATTAGGAAGAAACCTACCGGTGGTAGGCCACCAGAAACCTGTCGCGAGTGAAGCAAGGGATCTTCTGGTTTTACTTATTTTGCCCTGAGATCCTTCAAGGCTTTCGCCTTTCAGGACACGTCGCTGGCCTTTTGCGGCAGCGACTAGTTAACCTTGACGGTTTTTGTTTTGATGGAAAAGGCTCCGCTTTTTGTGCCTCTCACGGTCAAAAATAGAGTTTGGTCTCCGGCTGGGATTTCACTCCAGACTGACGACTTTGCCGCCGGATTCTTCACTTTTCCATTTGTAACAAACCAGCCAACGCGATTCTTTTCGGAACCTGTCGACTGAATATTTGCTCCAAGAGTTGTGCTATTGGAGATTGAGTCCAAAACTGGCTCTGCAATTTCAATTGTTGGAGCTTTCCAGGTTAACTGTTCACTACCTGCTTTGTAGACCAATGCATCGGCTACAATTGTTTCATCGTCGCCGTCAGAACTAGATGTTAACTTGACGCCAAACCTAACTCGAGCAAGTCCTTGAACCAAAGTAAGCGCGTTCACCTCAGGGGTTGACGGTATAACTAACTGGGCCCGCAATTTGTAATGGCTTGCGTTATTCAACTTAGTCTCAGTTGCCGTCTTGTCTATCAAAGTCACTAGTGCCGCTGGCCCGTACTTACTGGCGGTGTCAAGAAAAGGTTGAGCGTTTAAAGTCAGACCAGAAGCTGCGGCTAAATGAAACACCACGTCTACAGTGGATCCTGGGCTTGCGTTTACAGGAGTTTGCTCGACTCCAAGGCCGCGGAGTTTCGCAATAACTTCAGGTCTCTCTTTCTCTCCGCCACAAGAAGTGATTGTAAAAGCGAATGCTATCGCGAAAAGAGCTTTTGAAGAGCTAAAGATTGGTTTCATTGATTCTGTTCCTTTCAAAAGGGCTAACCTTTGCGCCTTGTAAACTCGATATCGAGCAGTTGAAGTTCCCTGCTTGATTGACCATTGACAGAAGTATTCTCTTGCGCACGTCTCAACAAATATGGAAGCACGGAATGGACTGGACCATATGGAACGTACTTTGCAGCATTGAGACCTGCAGCAGCTAAATTGTAAGTTAAATTGTCACTCATGCCAAGTAACTGCGAAAACCAAAGGTTGTTCTTTACATGAATTTTTAATGGGCTTTGGTCAGAATGTTGGAGTGCAAAGGTTGTAGCAATGACTGTAGATTTTTCATTGTGAGTGCCGGCGCAAAGTCCAATAGATTCCAAGTTTGCTAAACAATATTCTAAAGCCGAATCATAGGCTTGATCGGTATTGTCTTTAGTTGGATGAATGGGAGAGGCCAGGTTTTGCTTTTGGGCATATTCTCGTTCCTTTTCCATATAGGCACCTCTAACCAATTTGACTCCTAAGTGCCAAGAATCACGCTTTGCTTCCTCATGTATCTCTTTCAGCCTATTTAAACTGTCAACTCGATACATTTGAAACGTTATGTAAATGCACGGACCACTAATATTGCATTGTTTCATTTTTGTTTTGGCTAGTTCGTCAATAGCCAACTGAATCCAAGTTTCCTCAGCGTCGATCATCAAAGGGCGTTTTGCGTCTAAAGCTGCCTTGCAAATTTGGTCAACTCGCGCCTCAACTTTCGTCCACTGAATTTGATCTGCATCACTCAAAGGACTCTTTTTTGCGCGGCATCGACTCACTCGCTCCAGCAAATCGGTTGATGCAATGGCTGTGAACTTAAAGACGATAAAGGCAATTTCTGAGGAACGCGCGGCTTCCTTAGCGGTTCGAATGATTTCTGCAGTTGAAGCGTTAAAACCTGACTCAGTTTTTTCACCCTCAACGCCGTAATCGAGAATGCTAAAAACACCTTTTTCCATTTGCTTTTGCATGAGTGTCCGGCATTCTTCAATGGATTCTCCTCCACAAAAATGACGGAAAATATTCCATCGTACCAAACTCGAAAGAGGCAAGCCCATTTTGAACCCAAAGTTGAGCAATTTTCCTCCGACGTGCACGAGGCTATTGCATTGTATGAGTTGAAATAACGATCTTGCTAAAAATAGCTGTGTATTTGATTTTGACGAGAATGCTATCTCTGTGTTGCTAAAATTTGGCAGGTGACGACTCAATGGGCAAGTCCTTAAAAATATATAGAGAATTGGAGTCTGACGTCTATTGGAGTACAATATCAATTGGCGGTTCTTAGGACAAGGCATCCTTTTACTATTGTTATCTAGAGCCTGTCCGGAGTCCACTGACTCTGCGTTGCTCATCGCTGGAAAATGCTCATTTACCCGAAGTAAACTCCGCTTTTCCAGCTCCTCGCGCCTTGATTCAGAGAACACCCGAGTAGGCTCTATCTGTGCTAATTGTTTTGGTGTTATGCTTTTGGTTTTGTACTGTGTGTTTGTGTTTCCAATTGCCGAAATCAGCGTTTAGCTGCAAAGTGTTTTTTTGAGGCACTGTCAACCTTGAAGGAAATGACATCAAATGATCCAGGTGGAAAATATATCGAAATCTTTCGGCGACACCCCACTGCTCAAGAATATATCATTTTCTGTTGCGCCGGGTGAACGCATTGCATTGTTGGGTCCAGGGGGCTCTGGTAAAACGACAATACTGAAACTTATTTTGGGTCTTTTGACTCCTGATACGGGATCCATATCTCTGATGGGGCGAGATATGGTCCATATGACTTCTGATCGTGAGCGACGGGAAGTCCTTAGAAAAGTCGGTATGGCTTTCCAGCAGGGCGCATTGTTCGATTTTATGACCGTGCGTGATAATTTGATGTTCGCTATGGAGCATATGACTGACTTTGATTTAACTGAAATGGATAGTCGGGTTAAGAGGTTTCTATCTGCTGTAAAGATAGGTCGAACCGAGTTGATGTACCCTTATGAACTTTCCGGGGGGATGCAGCGGAGGGTTGGCATCGTTAGGGCATTGGCGACGGACCCGATTGTTGCGTTTTTTGATGAACCAACTGCAGGACTAGATCCAGTTACGTCGACAATTATTTTGAATATGATCCGAGATTTGGCTGGAAAGACTAATGACCAAGCACTGGTTGTTTGTACTTCAAATGTTGAGATTGCGATCCGATTTGCAGATCGAATTGTTATGATTAATGATGGCGAGGTCGTTGCAGATGGACCTTGGCGTCAATTGATTTTGAGCGGAAGTCCTTGGGTTCAGAAATTTCTTCAAGTTCGCCTAATTGGGCTAGATACCGAATATGCTTTAGAGCTTGATTTACCGAAAGAGTTTATAAGTCAGCATTGGAATTCAAATCAACCAGCTGTTTAATTGTGGGAATGGCATGTATATTGTGACAAAGGTTCTTGCTTCGATCATTGGCCGCATGCCATATCCAATCCTAGATTTTCTTTCAAAATTTCTTGCAGTGCTTGCCTACGATATTCTACGAGTGCGCAGGACTCTCATTGAAAGTAATATCAAAATTGCCTTTCCCAATATGAGTCCCCAAGATTGTGCAAAAATGGGCCGCGCGTCGTTATATCATTTCGCGGCTACGCTTTTTGAAACAATTGCAGGTGGACCTAAAAACATGCTTGAGAATATTCAGTTCGAAAATAGAGTCGTGCTTGATGAAGCACTAAAAAGGGGATTGGGTGCCTATATGGTGTGTATTCACTCCGGCAATTTTGAGGTCCTTGGTGCAGCCATTTCCACATTTTGGAGGCCCATTACTGTTCCTGTTAAATTTGTCGGAAAAGGAGGCTTTGATAGGTATGTGCATGAGCAAAGGCAAAGGTACAATATTTTTCCTGTGCGAAGTCAGAAAAAAGGTGATGGATACCGTGCGATAGTCGATGCACTAGTTGCTGGGAGGCCAGTAGGATTTATGCTTGATCAGGCTCGGCACGGGGAACCACGACTGCCATTGTTTGGAAAACCTGCAAAAACAAATACCAGCTTACCTGCAATTTGGCGTAAAAACCCAAGTCCGGTAATACCTTTAATTGTTATTCGACTCAGCTTTGGAAAACATCTAATCAGATTTTTTGATGAAGTTGAAATGTTAAAAACATCAGATGACAATCTTGAAGATGACATTACAAAACAATCCATTCGCTTTAATCAGTTGGTGGAAAAATTGGTTGTCATTGCACCCCAACAATACTGGTGGATTCACAATCGGTGGAAGTAAAGGTACCCAAATCAAAGATTCAATTGATGTTTTGATTCAATAAAAACCGATTAAAGGCAATCATTCCATTAGTAGCTTCGGTACCTCGTCCCATGATGATACAAATTGAGTGCCATTTGGAAAATCAGAGATGGGATCTTTAGCACCAATAATAATTGCCTTGATCCCTGACTGAGCATATGAGATCGCGTCGTGCGGTTTGTTGCCAATGCCAAATTTAACATTTGAAAACTTAGATTTTAAGCTCGCAATAAATTCTAATTTGTACTGTCCTTGCAGTTTTCGACTAATGCCGATCTGATTTTTAAGACCCCAATCCCAAATTTTAAGAGGGCCATCCGGAAATCCTTTTGCCACGAGCCATGATCTAGTTTTATTTGCTAGGCTATCATCGCGCGCGGTTAAATAGACGATTCGATACCCCTTAGCAACAATGTTTAGGTTTTTCACAGCTCCACTAACTGGTGGAGAATTCTCAATGGACATAAGTGGTACCGAAACTTCAGAAAGGGCAGAAATCACTTCATCCACGTCCACAATGAAAATTGGGTCAGTTTGACTAAAGGTATAAATGCCCCCTTGCATTTGAATGTCCTCGAGTCTGGCGTCAAAGCAGTGACTAACTAAATGGATTGACCCCGGATCAGCGGAAGTCCCGCCCTTTGGATCAATCAAAGTATTGACCTTTGCTATACCATCATTATCTGAGACGGACTGACCCAAAATGCTCTTATCAAGAGAGAATTCAACTTTTTTGTCTTTTAGATCAGGATTGAGTCCTCCGAAGAGTCTTCGCTCTATCTTGGCGACTAACGTTACTGGTTCCAATTTTTGTGTGTCTGAACCTCGAATGACATCGAAAGGGGTGACTTTGATGGAGTCTTTGGATTCTTCCTTTGAGGCGCAGTTGCGCAATCTTGGTTCAAACAATTTGAAGCTTTTAGGCTCTGTAGAGTGGTCTTGAATTGCCCCGTCGCTATTGCTTGCTGTGTTTTTTTCCTTGTTTGATTTTGGCACTGAAGCTGCGTTAGATACTGCGATGGAAGATTCAGGTTTGTCGATTTCATGATGGTTTGTTGATGCGCATTGAGATGTCGAAACTAAAGCCAAAAAGAGGCACCAGTTATTAGCATAAACAAGGCTCTTGAAGGCCAAACGTCTTGACGCGAATATTGGGTACTGACGCAGGATCAAGGCCAAGATTTCGAATTTGAATTTTTGATAACTCATAAATTTCCTTAATTTGAAGATGCACTTGCTATTGCTGAAACATGAGTCGGTGTAAATGTTTGGATTCAAGCAAAGCAAAGAAAGTGCCAAGTGTAAAGTTCAGATTAGCACATATTGGCTACAGGCAAGATATATGATAGATTTGACACAATTCTATTTAAATTTTCTGAGAGAGTCCAATGCCCAATCAACAAAATAGTAGATGTAAGCTATTGGTGCTTGATATTGATAACACCGTTTTTGATTGGGTGACTTATTATGTGCATTCTTATTCAGCTCTTTTAGATCGTGTATCCTTAGCGATAGGTGTGGGTTGGGATGAACTTGCAGAACAAAGTAAAGTAGTATTTGAAAAAAATGGCAGTATAGAATTTCCTTTTGTCATTCAGGAGCTTCCAGCAGTTAATAATTTTTTTAAAACTGACATAGATAAGATGTTGGATCTTGCTGTGCGTCCGGCTCGAGATGAATTTTTAAAAATGGCCGATTTGCACCTAAAGCCCTATGCTGGTGTGGAAATCATATTGAATCAGATTAAACAGTCCTTTCCGACAATACCTGTTGTTGCATTAACAGATGCGCCACGTTATGTGGCAATGTGGAAGTTAAATAAGCTGGGTCTTCTGCATAAGTTTGACGCTGTGTATGGACTGCCTGATCCTAAGATTCCAGTTTGTGATATCAACCGACGGGTAAAAGTTGACCCTGATATTTTATTGAAGCACTTGCAGCATAATCGGTTTGGCTTTGCGGGGAAAATTCGAAATCTACCCGATGATTACGAAAAACCCGGGGTTAGAGGTCTCAAGACAGTCTTGATGGACTACGATTTGGACGAATCAGAGTCATTGCGAAAATCAGTTTTGTGGATTGGTGACAATCTCAGAAAAGACGTGGGTCTCGGTAACAAATTAGGCGTTAGTACCGGATGGGCGGAATACGGCACACAGATTGAAAAAAAACACTTAGATTGCTTAGCTAAATTTAGTCCTCCGATGAATATTCACAAGAATGTCTACTTGAGCACTTCGAGTCCAGATGCTCCAAAGCCGGACTTCGTTCTCAAAGAATTTGCAGATATTCTGTCGTACCTCTGATCTTTTTCATTGAGAATCGTCGCTTTGCAACTGACGCGTGGGCCGCGATTGCTCGGCTGAAATTATCTAACAGATTTGCAGGTGTCATTCTCAAATTTGCAGCCAGAAGATGACGATAAGCAAGCCTTTAAGTCGTTTTTAAACTGTTGGCATGAACCGGCTCGTTCCATACATTCGCGTTTTGAGATTTCACCGTAACTATCTACCTCGGTAATGGCAAATATGCATTGAGAATGTTTATTGCAAATTGTGCCGTTTTCTCTGTACTGAGCGCAACTACCCGTAGAAAGGACACAGGAGTACTCGGATGGTGCCCCAAGGTCATCATATTTTCGAACGATATATTCACACCCAGGAATTGATTTGCACTGTGTTTCTGACGAACTATTTTTAAAACACGCCTGCGCATTGATGCCGGTCACGGGGTCGGCGCAAGCTGTTTTGCTAGGTTCGCCGTAGTCATCAAACTCCAAATTGACCCATTTACATTTTCTTAGACTTTTTGAGCAGGCCCTTTGGTCGGCCTCGAGAAGCCGGCATGACGCATATCGACTCACGCATTCAAACACCGCATCATTATTTAGGGATTTTTTAACTGGCATACAGTTTGTGTTTTGCAGGCACTGGTCTGTGTCTGAATTTAACTGACGGCAGGTTTTGGCGTTCGCATATTCTTGATCGTCCAGTGCAGCAACGGCAGGGTCCGGATTGCGAATAATCAGATCTTCAGCATCAGCCCCTTCACAGAGGGTATCCAAAGTACCCGTGCGAAATTTACTGAAGTCTATAACGTATTTGTCGACGATATCCCCAAGCTTCTGCCGCACATCAAACCACTGCCGGCGTGAGAAACAGAAGTTTGCAGCACTTGCGGTTCGAGAAACAATGGCCTTGGCTTCTGGTAAATCAGATTTTGAAGCAATAGACTCGATATCTTCAAAGAGCTTTGGTCGTGTTTCTTCAACGAGACTAAGCGCCTTTACAAACACGGTGAAAAGTACTTTCGTTGCATTCTTGCCATCGTCGTCCTTACGGTCTTTTTTGGAAACAAAAGGTGCTTTGTTCCAAAGTTCCGGGACTGTGGCAAAAACTTCCAAAACATCTTCTGGGCTGGCTAAAATATCCTTGATACAGGTTCGATCTCGCACAATCCAAAAGCCTGATCCAGGCCATCGTTCATCAACAACAACTTCCTTGTTTGTGCGATTTGGTCCAGAACAACGATCTTCAAGCTCAATGACTACGAGCCAAGGCCCCTGACGACCTGCCTTGCCTAGGTATTCTGCTGCATAGCGCTCATTGTATGCTGGGTGTTGGCTACCATACAGTCCCCTTCGTTCGACTGTATAGTCCGATCCAGTAGAAGGGATTTTTGTCCAGACCTCAGCGCTTGGAGGGCCTACATAGTCCTTGTAAGGTTCAAGGTAATCAAACATTCCAAAATGATACAAAAATTTTGGGGGATCTAGCTCAATAGGAACATCGCCAAAGCGAAGTGCAGATTGGCCAGTTGTTTTTGTTTTACAAGAACAAAAAAATGAAATGAGCATAATTGTTGACAATATTATGGAGGAGCGATTCATCAGTTATCCTCAAACGGTTGGACTAAACGCGCAAATTAGATAATCCATTTTCAATATGTTATCATATCATCATTTGGATAAATATAATATCGAGCTATAAATCCCACCATTTGAAGGTAATTTACCTGG
>JAPLFV010000321.1 GCA_026390495.1 Pseudomonadota bacterium
AAATCACAAAGGACAGCTTAGGACTTGAGTCACTAGTCAAAAAAGTTCATTTGGTGACATTATCTTTCAAAGAGATCCGTCAGATACAATTCAATTCGGAAAACAAGAGCCTAATAATAGTTTTAAATTCTAAATCCGGACGAAATGGATACTTCACCAGTCAGGAAATTCTTTCGGAGCTTAACAAATCGCTGTAATCAAAGACCATTATCTAGTGACCTCGACATAGACCATAGTAGAGACGTTAAAAAGGGCGTACAGTCTGCTCTTGATGTCTAAAGTGCTCTAAGGAGGGGATTGCCATATGAAGAGTATCGTCATTGTTGGAGGTGGTTTTGGGGGACTTGCTGCAGCCAAAACTCTTGCTAAGAAATCGCGGAATACCAAGATTTCGGTGATTGATGCGAAAAACCATCACCTGTTTCAGCCCCTGCTCTATCAAGTAGCGACCGCGGGACTTAGTCCGGCTGATATTGCAGTTCCCATTAGAAGCGTTCTAAACACAAAATCTAATGCCATTGATGTCACTATGGAGTATGTCGACAAAATAGATGCCAAGGCTCAAACATTAACCTTAAGAAATGGGCAGTCGCTTTCATACGATGTGCTTTTACTCGCCTGCGGTTCGACTCATAGTTACTTTGGACATCCCGAGTGGGAGGAATTTGCACCGGGATTAAAAACCTTAGAACAAGCAACTGAAATTCGCAGACGAATACTAGAGGCCTTTGAAAAAGCTGAAAGTAGCAAAGACGAAAACGAACGGCGTGAGCTGCTGACTTTTGCCATCGTCGGTGGCGGACCAACAGGAGTGGAGCTTGCTGGAGCTATCGCCGAGATTAGTCGTAAAACTCTGTCAAAAGACTTTACTCGGATCGATCCAAGCAATACCAGAATCGTTCTCATCGAGGCTGGAAGTCGCATCTTGGCTGCCTTTTCTGAAAAGCTATCTAAGCATGCCACTCGGGATCTTGAACGAATGGGGGTGTCGATATGGAGCTCGACGCGCGTTACAAACATCTCTGATAAAGGCGTCCATATGGGGGACGAATTTCTTCGTTCAAAAACTGTCATTTGGGCTGCAGGTGTTCAACCATCACCCATCTGCCGACAATTCCCAAACGCATTGGACTCTTTAGGTCGATTAAAAGTTGACAATTTTTTGCGCGTTCAAGGCTATGTAAATATTTTTGCTATCGGCGATATGGCCCATTTTTTAGATTCAACAATTGGAATCTTACCAGGCTTAGCCCCCGTTGCCATGCAACAAGGGCGTCATGCTGCTCGGAATATCATAGCGATGCTCGCTCAAAATCCTTTGATCCCTTTCCAGTACAATGACAAGGGTAAAATGGCGACTATTGGAAGAAGAACAGCGGTTAGTGAATTTCGAGGATTTGAATGGAGTGGGCCACTGGCTTGGTATGGTTGGCTCGTAATTCATATTTACTATCTCATTGGATTTCGAACCAAGATCTTCGTCTTGCTACAGTGGTTCAGTAGCTACTTCTTTTTCAAAAGAGGCGCTCGTCTCATTACTGGCAAGGAATGGAAAATTTTTTCGTAAGATCGGTCGGAAGGCCTGCTCTAAAGGTTATAGACTTATCAGTTTCTGGATGCTGGAGCGTAATCTCTGAACAATGTAGCAATAGTCTCTTGATACCAAAGTGCTCACTCCAAATCCTATTATGATCAGAGTCCCCGTGTGTCGTATCTCCCACCAATGGGTAGCCAAGGTGATTTGCATGGCGGCGAATCTGGTGATACCTGCCTTGTTGAGGAATTATCTTGGCCAAGGTATATCGGCTACTAGGAAATCGTTCATTTGAAATGGGAAATTCCGAGTAACTCACTCTGTCAAAAACAGTCGTAGCTTGTCTGAGGATCCCTTCATCCCGAAGCGCATCATGACATTCAATTCTTTCGGGCAATTTTCCACGAACAACCCCGTGATAGACCTTCTGAACTCCCCCATTCATCCAATCGATAGACAATTTCCGGTGAGATTCTTGGTTAAGTGCAAAAATCAAAACCCCAGAAGTACCTCGATCCAATCGATGAACAGGAAAAACTTTTGTATTTATCTGGTCTCTCAATATTTGAAGGCAGACTGGCTCAGCACGTGGAGAAAAATGATCTCGGTGAACTGGCAACCCTGATGGCTTGTCGATGACGCAAAGAAAATCATCTTGAAATATAAGGTTGAGCATTAATGCTTTCCAATCTATTGATGGGAACCTTCAATGTCCGAAAGCAAATTGATACTTTTTTGAATGCAATTACTTGCAGTTTGCAAACGATTTGCTAACGGGCCATCAATCACATCGAAAGTCACGCCGAGTTCCAGCAATTCGGATTTGCACATTTCGAAAAATTGTTGCCTATCGTTTGGGTTAGCTCTTTGCCCATCGGCGACCCATGGAATATCGGGGCTCATCATTAGCACGTGTTGAGGACGATCTTGTCGACAAAAGGATTCAAAAGATAAGTCGCTAACACCATACAAGAGTTTACCCCAAACTAAAACCTGGAGCGAAGAGGAATCGCACACAAGCAAAGTCGAATCGAAACTTGACCCCAGATAAGTCGCCATTTCTAATCCACGTTGACCGAGAGCTAAGGGCCACAGGTTAGTCACAGAGGCCTTTTGCATCCCGAAGAAATTAAAATAGAATCGTGTGTATTCGTCAACCATTGGCAAAGAAAATTTTTGAGCAAGATATTTTGCTGTATAGCTCTTTCCAGAGCTTTCAGGACCCAACATAACCACTCTTCTAAAAGACTTCTGGATAAAAATGTTTCTTGAATGCCATCCAACGGGAACATCCGGAATTGGGATGTACTCCGCACCCATTCGATCTGCAACACCGGTCATAACATCTGCAAAGCCGCAAACCAATAGGTCACCACCACGTACAAATTCATAAACATTCATCCAATCAGTAAAACAATGAATATTACAAGGGTTGCCACTTAAATAGGGATCCATGTTCTGCAACAACGATTTTGTGAGCTCTGTATCGCGAACAAACACTTGCGATGAAAGCTGACAGGCAAACAAAAGCCCAAAAAGTTGGTGCTCAACCGAGCGTGCACCCGTCGGGTCAAAAAGAATGGCGTTTGACTTCGGGTTCAATGAACCAACTCGCGGTGTGAGGCCGACATAGACGAAGTCCCTAACATTCGGCCACCTCGTCCGGAAGAAAAACCTCTA
Organism: Pseudomonadota bacterium; assembly: GCA_026390495.1. Taxonomy (GTDB): domain Bacteria; phylum Bdellovibrionota_B; class Oligoflexia; order Oligoflexales; family RGVZ01; genus CAMDKS01. The sequence goes on from JAPLFV010000321.1 coordinate 3,215, forward strand.
ATTTTCATGGAACTAACGGATCCAGGGGCAAAATCAAAACCTTTTTCAAATGCAACAAGATTGATATAATTTCGAGAAATTCCCACTGGACGATTCAACTCGTCAAAATCCTTCTCCCAAAGTATCTCTAAATCACGCCCTATAAATCGAGATTGATATTCATGTTTTAAGACATCAGATAAATCTCTCAATGTTGCAGCTCGTCTCTTAACGATTTCCTGAGGAAGATGACCTGGCATTTTTAATGCCGCTGTATTTGGACGCGCCGAATAAGGAAACACATGCAAATAATTAATCCCGCATTCTTTGATAAAATTAATAGTGGCATCAAAATGGTCTTCCGTCTCTCCTGGGAACCCTGGAATAACATCGGCCCCTATACAACAATCTGGAAAATATTTTCGCGCCATTTCACAAGATTCCTTGTAGCGTGCAGAATCATACTTTCGGCGCATTTTCTTTAAAATATCGTCATGTCCTGACTGAAGTGGCAAATGAAAATGATCGCAAAATTTATCCTTGTTTTCATGCAGCACTTTAATGAGGCCTAGAGTTAACTCTGCTGGCTCTAAAGAACTGATGCGCAAACGTTTCAACCCCTCAATGGCAAATACCTTTTTTACAAATTCAACAAACGGCTCACTTTCAGTAGCCGCATTTTCAATTAATTGATCAGATGAATCCTCTTCCAAAAAGTCAACGCCGTAATCTCCAATATGAATTCCCGTTAGAACAATCTCTTTAGTCCCAATTTTTACAAGCCGCTGAATTTCGGCGAGAGCAATTGCCTCTGGTACGCTTCGACTAGCACCTCTTGCGTAAGGAATAAGACAATAGCTGCAAAACCCATTGCATCCATCTTGAATCTTGACGAAAGCCCTAGTTTGAGTTGAATCCGCTTGATCAAAAAAGGTCAAAGACGACTTAAAATGCCCCTGCTTGTTTTCTCGGACTAAGTCGATAGATTCAGGAAATTTTTTAAACTCAATTCCAATTTTTTTTGCTTCAAATTGTTCAATCACAAAATTTGTAATTTCATCTTTTGCCTCATTTGGCACAATGACATCGACATCAGCCAACTCTGCTAACTTTGCTGAATCAGTTTGGGCATAACACCCCGTCATCACGACAAAGGTATCTGGATTATCACGCTTAAATTTGCGTGCCAAATAGCGAGCTTCTCGATCGGCATTTTGCGTGACGCTGCATGTGTTTACAACAGATACATCTGCACTCAGAGGCGAATCAACTAGCGTCCAACCAAGATCCTTGAATTTATTTTCAATAGCATGAGCATCAAAGGTATTTACTTTGCAGCCAAGTGTTTTAACGTAAATATGATTCAAAAAAGCCTCTACCAGAATGTCGATAAGTTAAAATTAACGGCGCTACAATCAATCCTGAGCGCGTTATAAAAATTGAAATTCGGCCCAATCTATAAATGATTTTAATTTTACTTACAATATTTTAACCAATGTTTGACTTTTCCGAGCCGAATCGACGCTGCTCTCACAACTAGTTTGAGCTCCATACCTAGAAAACTTTCGGAGCGCTTCCCTCAACTATCTGTAATTATTACCTTGTCTACAAAATGTAGCTGACTGGCCAGTTAGTCAATTATCTAAAAAGCGAGATAAACCACTGAATTTATTAGCTCTTAAAGAAATCTTAACAAGATATTAGTATTGGCCGGCCAGTCAGGCAAATTAGGATCAAGTCATTGGTGACTTTTGACAGGAACCGTCAACACCACAAAAAAGGGGTGCAAAATGAAGAGAATGAATCTCGTGCCAAATGCAACAGTCCTGAGTCTTCTATCTTTAACCGTTCTTTATGCATCGGCTGCGCACGCGATTATAGCCCCAGAACGCGTAACGAGTATACCATTAAAGGACAAAGCTTCGTTTGAAAAGGCCGCGCTCGATGCGGTTGCCGCAAATTCCAAAGTTTTTGGTGTTTCAGTCAATGACGTTAGAATCAATGACACTGCAACCTTAGCTGGGAATGAAGATGCTGCGGTTTCTCTCCATGTATTTAGGAACGGTATCAAAATACAGGATGCTGGGATCACTTTTAGATTTAAATTTGGTCAACTGATTCAGGTTAAAACTGCAAGTTTTAATGAGGCAGTTGTTGTTGCTGAAGCTGGATTAAATACCTCCAATATTGCTATGAGCCAATTCAATGCTAATGGATTTATCAGCCAAGGTAGCACTTACCGCGCTAAAGCAACGTCCTCTGGATATTCATTAGTAAAGGTCGATGAATATGTAGTGTCGGACTCACAAGAAGCATACGTCGTTCAAGTTGATACAACAAACGGCGAGCTTTTTGATGTTAGAACTCGTAACTTCCATCTTCAAGGTAGAGCAGAAGCGTCGATCTTTCCTCGTTACTTCAAAGAAGCTCCTAAACAAGTTGGATTATCCTTCATCAAACCAGTTAGCTCTGTAGCTGCGGCTGATGTTTCTGGAAACTTTTCAACTATTGATGATGCCACAGCACCAACATTACAAGGGCTTACTGGGCAGTATTTCAAAGTTCTCGATTTAGCGAATGCTAGTTTGACTCAAACCGCAACACTTCAAGGCAATGCGTGGCAGTTCAAGTTTGAGATTCCTGTGAATACGACAACAGCCTGGGATAACAACCCAATGGCTCAGTCGATGGCCTACATTCACTTAAACCGAATCAGAAACATTGCAAAAGACTACATTAGCCCTGCATGGTTTGACCAAACGATTACTGCTAAAGTTAACAACAGCAGACATTGCAACGCATTCTGGGACGGATCCACTCTGAACTTCTTTACCGCTGGATCTTCCGGCACGATGGAATGCGCAAACACCGGACTTATATCTGACGTTATGTTCCACGAATGGGGACATGGTTTAGATGCTAATACTGGCGGTATCGAAGATGGTGGTATGTCAGAAGGTTTTGGTGATGCCCTCGCCTTTTTCATGACTGACGATAGCCGCATTGGAGTTGATTTTCTACCTGTCGAGCAAAAACCTGTACGGGATGTTAGCATAAAAAAGGTCTATCCAACTGACGTTACTGGTCAAGTTCACAAAGACGGTTTGATTATCGGTGGAACCTGGTGGGATCTGTACACTGCACTTAAGGCTAAGCATGGCTACGCAGATGGACGAAAAATCATGGGTAAATTTCTTTTCAAAGGGGTTTATCAAGCATCTAAAATGACTGATGTGTACGCTGCAACAGTTGCATTGGATGACAACAATGCTGATACTACTGACGGCACACCAAACTTCTGTCTCATTAACAAAGCATTTTCCGATCATGGTTTAGCGAAGCCAGATGCAAGCTGTTTGTAAAATGAATTCTTGTTCTTTGTCTTGACGAAAAGGGAGCTTGGAGCGGCTCCCCTTTTAGATGGTTCCTTGGATGAAAGTGAATAGCTAATTAGCCCTCAACCTCATGACTTCTAGTAACCTTTAAAGAAAGTAGCCTCCAAACACACGAACATAAACCCCAAGAACGAAAAGTTGGTTGGGGTTTATGCTTTTTACATTGAACTATTTTTGCTGGCCTCGCATCCATCTCGGGACTTTTTAGAATCTAGCGACCATTCATTGCCAAAATAGCAACGCCTCTCATCACCAAATCACTAATTTTGCGAATCTCTGAAGAAACTGACAGCAAAGGCTGAACCAGATCCGAAAACCCACCAGACAAAACAATGGAAAGATCCCGAAGCGGTACAGAATTTTTGCCACAAAACTCGATCGCTTCTCGGTCAATCCAGCTTGCGATCATGCGGATACTAGAAGCCTCAATGGCCGTTTCTGTAGACTCACCGATTGTATTCCAATGCGCTCTATCTGAAGTGGGTGGAGACATCAAAGGCAGTTTTGAAGTATGCGAATTCAATGCTCGGAGGGCAGATTGAACGCCTATGCCTATAAATCCACCTAAATGTTGGCCATCGGAAGAAACAAAATCCAGCGTTGAAGCTGTGCCTAAGGATACAATCATTGTAGGTCCACCAAAAACACCTCGACTGCGAAGGGATAAAACAGCTTCAATAGCGCAAAATCGATCCATTCCAATCTTATTCATGTCATAGGCGCTCTGTAAATTAAAAAGGGGCGTTCTTTGAATAGCACGCGTTCGAAAACCAATGTCCGTCACAAATTTCAGAAAATCTTGGTCATGTTGATCGTTAACCGAGCAGCAGTGCATCAACGACTCCGCACCCGAGGTTAACCAACCGTTGACCCTTTGTAAGCAACTATCCCTCAATTGAATGTCACTGTTGGAAGATTGATTGATATTATAAAAACATGTTTCTACGATATTGATCTCATCATGGACACGCGTACAAAGCCCAAACTTTGCGCGACTATTGCCAACGTCTGACACGACAAAAAGTTTAGTATTCAGCAATCGAAGTGACCAATTTTGACCCGCAGATGTGACTTGCATAGGAACACCTTGGTCCATTTGCAACATCATATAACCTTCATTGGAATATGACTGTACGGTACCACGATGATTATCGAAATCAATCCAATCATGCCCAATCGCAACCGCACAATGCCTATAACGTTCCGTGATTTGCTCTACAGACATCTCATTCGCTTCAATTGATGACCAGATAAATTTCGCCAAGGAATCACAAGCTGCTCGAGGAGGAAAAATTCGTCCAGTCAACCGCTGCAGGGAGGTGGCATCATAGTCGTTAAGATTCTTTGGAAAATCTTGAATATTGAGACCAATACCAATAGACGCCCCTTGAAATTGCCCGCCTGAATAGGTTGCCTCACAAAGAATTCCCCCAACTTTACATGCGTTGATCACTAGATCATTCGGCCACTTCAAGCAGGGTGCGACACCAAAATTGTTTGCGATCCATTCTCGGCATAAAACACCGATCCAAAGAGAGAGAATTGGTCTATAACTTTCGGACAATGATTGGGGAGGCAATCCAATAGACAAATGTAGATTACCCAGCAAGCTCGCCCATTTTGAACCCTGCCGACCTATGCCAGATGTTTGAACTCTCGCCCCAACTGCAATAGGAAAATCAAAACCTTGATTCATTCGCTCTCTGACAATCGCAGAAGTGGAAGAAACCGACTCGTGCCATTCAACTTCGACTGAGAGACTTTGACTCATCTGAACCCTACAATTTTTGCTATAAATCCACCAAAAGACTCAAATCTGACCATCGTGCCGAATGAATGGTAGATCCAGTGGAGACAAAATCCACTCCTGTTTCTGCAATTGCTTTTACGGTATCTAACTTCACACCGCCCGAAGCTTCGAGTTTCGCACGACCACGCACTGTCCTCACTGCCAACGAAATCTCAGATAGTGGCATATTGTCTAACATAATAATATCCGCTCCAGCATCTAGTGCCTCTTGAAGTTCAACCAAGTTGGTAACTTCAACCTCTATTTTCAGGGTGGGAGGAAGTGCTTCGAGAAGTCGAGACACTGCCATCTTTATCCCTCCAGCGGCTCGGATATGGTTTTCTTTAACGATGACGCCATCACACAACCCGACCCGGTGATTTCTTGCCCCGCCGGTGACAGTTGCAGCTTTTTCTAGGATTCGAATTCCGGGAGTTGTTTTACGGGTATCAAGCAATTGGCACTTGGTTCCTTTAATCTGATCAACAAATTGTCGAGTCACCGTCGCAATGCCACACATTCGCCCAAGAAAATTCAATGCAACTCTCTCACCTTTTAGAATTGATCGCGCATTCCCTTTGATAGTCAGAAGCGTTTCATTTGCTAAAAGTTTTTTGCCGTTTTTAGCCGACTCAATTATTTCTAAACTTGGATCAACCTTTCGAAAAACAGCAGCGGCAACATCTATTCCACTCAAAACTATAGGTTCTCGGCATATAATCTTGGCAGAACAAATCTTATCCGATGGAACGCATAAATCTGTGGTCCAATCACCGTATCCCCAATCTTCCTCTAAAGCACGAGTCACGATTGGATCTAACTGAATCTCATGTAATTCTTGCATATTGCCCTCAAATTCAAGGCTAAAGGTAACCATTCAGCGATCGACACTGCGTGAAGCGAGAAGAGCCAATGAGAACAAGGCGTTCACGAGAACCGAAGCACAGCATACCACTGTATGTGAGCATCGGATCGGAGTGAATAACGCAGTTATCATTGGCGATTTCCGCTACCTTCCAACCATGCTGAATAGTTACGGCTAAAGAAACAATTTGGTCCAAACCAATACTGACATTCCAATATCCATACGGATATCATACCTAAGGTCTAGACTCCATATAAGAAGTCAAATTCTCCTGGGATTTCTACTTAATTTTGAAGTTGACGTTGAACGCTATTGGTCTACTAAATATTTCGCCTTCTCATCAGCTAGACGCCTAAGCTCCTGGGTCAAAACTTCGCGTGCAATTGCTTTAAAGTGATCTCTGCAATATTTTTCGACTGCACTATTGACTAGATGAGGCAGCTGTTGGCGAACAGACTCCTCAGCGACGGCTATAAAAGAATCACCAGACCCTGCTGCCGTTTGATGTTGATGTCTTGCAATTTGCGCCGTAAGAGGCAATTCATGCTGATTTCTGTCCGTGGGGTATCGCTCTTTCCGACTTTGATTTTCAGTAAAGGGAGGTACCTGATTTTGCGCGATTGGAGCGACTACATTACCGGGGTCATATGCAGGACGACCCTTTTGATCAGCGTCCAATTTTATTCCAGGAATCGATGGCGCTGATGGTACCTGCTGCTGGTCCAACTCGAGTAGAAATGATGGTATAGCAGAAGGTGCCTGTTGATCTGGTGATTGATTCATCCGAGGTTGCTGCGGCCTCTGGCCTTGATTCATCTGACTAGCCCGCGATTCTGAAATTTGTGAGCTTGTCATGTCTAAGTCAAATTGGGGAATCGCTATCGGCGGTGGTATAGGCGGCGGAACTCGGCCGCTAGTGTTTGTTCTAGTGGGTGTTGAGAACTGCAATCGAGATGCCGTGTCGCTGGAGCCAGAATCAGCACCGATATTTTGCTGGCCAATAGATGCAGGGTTTTGACTTATTGGTGGGGTCGGTATGAATACCGATTGTCCCTGATTTTGAGTTTGATTTATGGACGGTGATGCGTTTGAGCCAGACCCTTGATTCAATTTTAATTTACCAGCTAATAATTTTTCACTAGCCTCAAGTAGCTCAATGGCATCAAAAGGTTTCTTAACAATTGTTTCAAAACCAGCAGCCCGCAAATCAGACTCTCTCACGGAGTCATAGCTTCCCATCAGCATAATCATCGCTGCACCATGAGATTTTGCCATCAACTTTGAAAAGTCACTTGCACTGGTCACACCCGGTAAACTTCCATCTGCAATAATTAAATCTGGTTTTGCTTTATCACATTCTCTTAACGCCTCATTCAAAGATCCCGCGGAAAAAATCTCGACCGGATACTTAGAAAAAGCAATCTTGATTACTTTTTGAATGGGAGTACTGTCGTCAACCACTAGTATTCGACATGTCATATGCAAACTCCTCCAAAAACAGCATTAAATGCATCGCTCGCCATGCAACCTGTGAAGGCTGCATACGCTTTAATCTTATCATATGATTGAAATTTAACTAAATTCTGACCTATCAGGCCATTGATCTACTTAAGGCCAACTCATTAGACGTATAATGCTAAAAAAGCATTTAATAATGGAAATAAATGAATGACATAGCCAACTATGGCGGTCCGGCGCGACTTTCAATCTAGGCAGATTTTATATTGTTCAGTTTACTTTGAATAGCCGCTAGAACGACTTCACGAAGTTGACGCCTTGTTTCGACTCCAGCTCTTACAATCAAATGATAGTCCTGAGTTTTGAAATGGCTTGCTTTCCCACCATTCACCTCCTTAAAGCACTTCACTCTAAGGTTTTCTAAATATACCATCTTACTTTCATATAAACGCTTCAAGGTTTCGGGATCAATCCCTTCTCCGACTATTGGCTTCATCAAATCTTCCATTATTTCCAAATAGGTTTCATAATCAGTTGAAGCCGTCATTTTCACTGGTGACCGTCCTGTTCGAAGTTTGTTCAAGTTACAAACCTTTCATCGGCAGCACTCTTTTGTTCTTTACTGGTCGACCCGACTAACCCCTCATTTATGTCAGAATTCTTTGGTTTTTGATGAAATACCAAAATTGGCTATTGACCGTCACGGGCGACTGATCATAGGCTCGATCGTATTAGGCGAGACGCTTGTTATTTTTGACACATAGACCAACCATGACAGACTCTGCAGTTGGACGAAGAACTCGATTCTTTGGCAGATTTGTTTTAAGCCATAGGGAAATATTTTTATGAGTATCTATTCAGGAAATTTGGCAATGACCCGCTATAAAGTGATTGGCCCTTACCAAAAAAAGTCACACGCGTCCCTCTCCAAGTTTTTAGTCGATCACAAAGCTCCGCCTCTCAAAGTCGATGGACCTGTTAAGCCAGAGGCGATTGGATGGGTTCGCCCCCTCATCAATGATGAAGATCTAGCCATCACGGAGGGCGCAGAATGGGATATGTCCGATTGTGCACTGGGCAAAGATTACCTACTCCGGGTGAGATATGAACGGCGCAAAGTGCCACAGTCTTTGGCTCAAATGCTGATTCAACAAAAATTAAGATCACACCTAACAAAAACCGGCAAAGGCATGAATCGCCAAGAAAAAATTGAAATGAAAAATGAAATATTGACCGGACTCATGAAGCGCACACTACCTGTGCTACAATTTACTGATGTTCTATGGAGAGAGGCTGCACAAGAACTCATTATCTTTAGTACCTCAAAATCGACTCGCGGAAGGATTGAGCAATTGTTTCATCAAACTTTTGGATCCGAGCTAGAGCTTTCACTCCTGAAAATTGATGGACCTCTCACCTATTTGAACGATGAAGATGCAAATGACAATCAGTTAACTAGAAAATTAACGAAAATTGCGAATATTCAGCCAGCTGTTTTTTCGTCAATTGCTCAATAGCAACTAGCAACTCTAGAAAGGGACGGGCAACGTGAATTCTCATCAACCAGGTCCATTGCAAGACGAAGAGTCACAACGAAGAATCAGTGAAATGTCATTGATTGAGATTGGTGAAAAACTTTTTCAATGGCGCGATTATATCGCGGTTCCTATATTGATTGTTATTCTATTAGCCTCAAACCCAACAGCGCGAACCGCCACTATAGGCACCTTGGCCATGCTTTTTGGTCAAATGATCCGTGTCTATACAATATCGTTTTTAGGCGTAGAAGGCGCTACTAGAGATGGCCAAACAGATATCGTCATAACCCACGGACCCTATGCTCTGGTCCGCAATCCTCTCTATTTGGGAACATTGATTATTATTTTGGGAGTGCTTATTTATGCTGGAGCACCGGTTTTAGGCTTTCTGGCATTAGTCTATTTTCTCTTTCAATATCATTGTATCGCAAAATACGAGGAGACACTTCTTCTCGCAAAATTTGGCGATGAGTACCAACGTTACATGGAACTCGTTCCCGCTTGGATCCCAGACAAAGTCCCAGTCCAAGAAGACTTTCCTGTCCCGCCGTCCTTTATGGTTGCACTTAGGTCTGAAAAAAAGTCCATTTTAACCGTCGGGGTTGTGCTATTTCTTTTGATGCTTTCTGCCCATTGATATTTTTCAAGAGGTCAGCGGCAAACCCGAAATGAAACGTCATCAACGGCTAAGTCGCCGCTTTCTGTATTTTGATCAACGTTTTTGCCGCAAAATTCTATCTCTTCGTCTTTTTCTGCTTTCCATTTCGAGGTAAAATTTTTCCAAGCTCCATCTGGATTGAAACTTTTACTAAACACAGTGTCATTTATTGTCCATTTGCTCTGGCTAGTCTGAGTCGACATAGCCACAGTTCTCATTCGAGCTGACATTTCATACACAGTACCGGCCTTCACCTTGATTTTCTGGCACCAAAAGGCCTGCATCCCTTGTCCAGACGCCGCAAGATTAATCACAAGCATTTTTCCGGTATTCCCTGCAACATTAGGATAATAACCATCATGACATTTCCCTGGGTCTTCATTGATCGTATATTTAAATGCCGCACCGGGAGTAAATTTCCCTTTGGTCACTCTACATCCGGACTCAAAACCATACTTAGATGTAAAGCTGACGTTTCCTTGGTCAAAATTGCCGTTTTGTACCAGATCAGTTCCAGTGCATAAAGCATCTCCACCTCCGCTTTCTATGACATCAACCTGCTGAGGAATCTCCTTTGGGTCAGAAATTTCAACAGTGGGATCATTGGGCACGGAATTTTCGCTTGTTTCTGTTTTTTTGGCCGGCTGTTTTTTCTTATCAGTCTTTTGCGCAGAAGAAAAATCACTCTCGGAGCAAGCATTGGTCAAGTAAAATCCAACACCGCAAATTACCAAAATATATTTTTTCACAAGTCCCCCAATTAAAGATAAATCTGAAGTTTCGTCTGCCTTTGAGTAAACGTCGTTACCTGTCATCGGCGATTACAAAAATTTACCAAGGAAATTTTGCAAACAACTAATATAACAACCTTAATCGACTTCATTTATAGCTGCAGATGACTACTCATAGACACCAACCTTTCTCAATTTTCAATTCAGCACACAATCCTAAATAATTACAAAACCTTAAAAACGTCTCTCAAATTCGGTTGCAACTGGCCGATCCAAATTATACGAAACTATTTTTAACTTGGAGCCAATCGACTATGAGTATGTCACCTACAATATCTAAAATACTCGGACCTAAAAAGGCTTGCCTGACGCTTCTGTCAATACTAGCTGTTTCCTATATCTCCTCATGTTCCGAGACCTCTATGACAGGTTCCGCTAAGAAATCTAAAGGAGGCGATGACGCTATTCCTACCCCCTCATCCACTCCTCCTACAAACTCAGCTCCCGAGGTATTAGAATCTGTCGATGGTGAAGGTCAGAGAAAACTGCAACAACATAAAGTGACATTTGCCGCTCGCAATTTATCATGCACGATGTGTCATGCAAAAATAGACGGAACCGTGATTTCAGATCTTTTTTTGAATTCCAATGAAAAATCAGAGGCTCAAACAATCTCGGGTATGTTTCACTACCACTCCAAAGGAGGCGGAGGAGCGCATGTTGAAGGCGACTTTATGATTCCTAAGGGTAGCATCTCAGTCTATTCGGCCTCAGTAGCAAATGGCCAATCCAATTGCTCTATTGCAGGAGTCAACAATGGTGGTGTTACAAGCAAACTATATATTCTAACGATGTTTAAAAAATGCCTTGAACCTTATTATACTTGGGGGAAATCTTCCAAAAAGTTTGTGGAAAAGTCTTCAATCAAAATCTCACCACCGAACAATCCATCCGAAATAAAAGCGTTATATGATACAGGCAAAGTAGATCCTTCTGGAGTATCACTTTTGGAAGGAGCCATACTGACCAATGTTACAGGTGACAGTACCAGTGGATACACGATCAAGGGCAAATTTAAATGCAACGGTGCCGTTGTATTTAATGCTCCTGTGGCAATCATTCAAAGCGACCTTGAAAGCACGGCTCAAGGATGCCGCATCTACTCAACTGGTTCCATTTACGTGTTTGGTGGCATAAAGGTACCAGAGCCAAAGGCAACGATTCAACTATTGAGCCCAAAATACATTGGTTTAGACGTATCATTTGGCGCTGTTAATAATCGATTCTTAGGAGCGGGAACTCCCTGGCTAAACCATCACACTTACTCCTTTGGGGATTACAGTGTCATTCTTGCATCCATTAAAAAAGAAATGGAAAGTCTAAAAATTGCTTCAATGGGTGAAGGTGCCTATGCATACAATAAAATCGCCCTTGCTGCTCCAGTCATCTTCTCCAGGAGCAAAGGCCTGCTTTCAGGCACTGCCGTTGCGGAGCTATTCATCGGCCCCATTGGAGCCACAAAATATGCCTATGATCCAATCTGGAATTTTGACGTCGAAGGCATTCCTCTCTGGCCAGAAATAAAAACACCCATGGTCGAAGTCAAGGACTGAAATCGAAATTGATTCCATTTCAATTGCAGACTCTTTAGAATAGGTCTCAATCACTTGTGGCTCGTGATCCAGGGCGAATCGAAGTATCAAACACCAAGATTAACCAAATTTCATGAATTTAAACTATAAACAAACTATTTAGCTCATAACCATAAAACAAAAAACCTCGCTGCCCCATACTTGGGCCTCGAGGTTCTATAAATATTTGGTGTAATATTGTATGCACCTATCTCAAAATTGATTCCAATGACTATATATTAGTTTCGCAGCCCGTCACCTAAGGTCCTTAAAAACTCAATTTTGTTGGTTCGCTTTCAGCCCAGATGGTCCTTTAAGGACTGAATGTGTTTCACTAGCGCCAAGTGTGCTTCTGCTAACGATCGACGTTTCCAATGTCACTTCGAGCATAAACTCAGGACGCCCTCCACATGTATCGCCTGAATGATCGACAATGACTAACCTTGTCAAAGCACCATCCACGGGACGAGCATCAGTCTCTGCTACAATCCTTCGAACATTGCATTTATCAGACTTATCAGAAAGCAAGTCAGCTGAATATCTTGGACCGGCGAAAATACAACGAGCACCTGGAGGGCAGGTATTTAGCGATAAAACGCGTTTTTTGATTGAAAATTGACTTCAACATTTGATGAAAATACTTTTCTTGCGGGAATGGCTTCGTCAATCTGATACTCTGTCAACTTGCCATTCAATATGCCTTTACTCTTTTTTACGGACTCAAGTTCCGAAACAGAAGCGTTCTTCTTAGATGCACATGCAGAAAATCCCAATATTGTAATGGTTGCAACTTGTATCAATTGTTTCATAGTGTCCCCTTTTTCAATTGGCTTAGATAATTTCCGAGATATGGAATGGAGTGTGCAATATGGATGCCGTGCAAAAATTCGTTTATTTTCAGTAACTTGTAGAACTTTGCCGAATCTTTTTTAGACACTGAAACGCAAATTCGTAAATTGAGTGAACAGTGAAATCTATAGAGGTGACCTCAAACGATTAATTCATCGCTCACCTGGAATTTTATCATTGAATCATCTATAGGGTCGAAAGCAATCTTAATTCTTTACAAGCGAAACAACCGCATCAGCAAACGCATCATCCGCATTCACACATGGCGCAAACTCGAACGCCTCTCCACCAAGTGCGAGCCAATCTTCGCGGCATCTAATCCCAATCTCTTCTAAAGTTTCAAGACAATCGGCCACGAATGACGGACAAACAACGAGGAGACGTTTTACTCCAGAATTCTTTAGATCCTTAATAATAAAATCAGTGAAGGGCTGGATCCAAGGTATTTTACCTAATCGACTTTGAAACGAAACTGAGTATTGGTTAGAAGTAAGCCCTAATGACGAAGCTAATTTTCGCGACGTATCAAAAGATTGCGCGCGGTAGCACAAACGATTTGTCTCGGTAATAGCAGCACAACAATCTTTCGCCTTCAGACAGTGTTGACCAGATCTATCAGTGGCTTGAACATGGTTCTCAGGAAGACCGTGGTAACTCATCAAAATATGATCTGGTTTAAAATCCTCGATCTTCTTACGAATAATACTCGCCTGGGCCTCGATAAAACCTGGATGATTGAAAAAATCGCCGATGATCTTGAGTTTCATCTGAGGAAATTGTTTGGCAACGACGTTTTTGGCTTCCAATACTGCGGATTCTGTTGCGGCCAAACTATATTGAGGAAACATTGGCAACATCGTTATATTGGTGACACCACTCGAAGCTAGACTAGAAATTTGTGAATAAATCGATGGACTTTGGTATCTCATAGCATGCAGTACAATCGATTGACTTAAGCGATACTGAACCTTATCAGCCAATTGCTTCGAGTAAACCATAAGCGGTGAGCCATTTCGCGTCCAGATTTTTTGGTAGGCGTGAGCTGATTTTGGCCCTCTCAGCGGAGCTATAATCAAATGAACGAGAATCCAACGAAAAATAAATGGAATATTCAGGACCAAAGGATCCATTAAAAATTCTCGCAGATACTTCCTAACGTCAGAAGTTGACGGCGAATCAGGCGTGCCAATATTAACTAACAATACTCCATCTTTTTTTGACAAGACCCTATCTCCCAAAAAAAATTTAACACTATTAAGAAGCGACTGTTATCGAGTCAGAATTCTCCACTATAAGTCTTTGGATTTCAGCTCATCCAAAAATGCGGCAATCAACTGAACTCCTTGACCATTACCACCAACGTCAGTCAGTCCGCCTTGGGGACGATCCGACCAAGCATTCATATCAAAATGCAGCCATGGCATATCCTTCTTCACAAACCTTTGAAGAAACAATGCTGCCGTGATAGCTCCAGCAAAACCACTATCGGAGGCATTGGCCAAATCTGCAAAAGATGATTTCAGATGACTCCTATACCCCTCCCACAAGGGTAATCGCCAGCAGGGATCCCCAGTTTCAAAACCTTTGGCATAGGCAATATCCGCGAGATGATCTCGATTGGAAAAGAATCCAGATATATCTATACCAACAGCAACTCTCATGGCTCCTGTAAGGGTTGCCAAATCGATCAAAAGGCAAGGTTTTTCGGACTGAGTCTGAGCCACATCCATCACATCTGCCAATACCAGACGCCCTTCTGCATCCGTATTGTGAATCTCAACAGACAATCCACTACGGGCTACAATAACATCGCCTGGATGAAACGATTGAGAATCAACAGAATTTTCTGCAAGTCCTAAATACAGCTCACAGGCAACATCACTTTCACTTGCCGCCAACCAGTTTGCAATACCGACAACACATGCCGACCCACCCATATCTTTTTTCATATGGCGCATGCCACTAGGAGGCTTAATATCTAACCCTCCGCTATCAAACGTAACTCCCTTCCCAACAATGGCAATGGGTTGCTTAAATTTTGGTTTTGAATGAGTAGGACGATAGCTTATCTGCACCATGTGAGATTTTTCGACTGCTGCTTGCCCTACTGCATTTAATAAGTTCATGTTTTCTTTTTTTAATCTTTCAAAGTCCCAAATATGTACTTCAACTCCCTTGACCCCATGGAACCATTGTCGTATCGCTAAAGCATAACTTTTTGGATTGAGTTTTGTGGCATCTAAATTCACGAGATGTCGCGAGACATTTATGGATTGCCCCATGGACTGTGCTGCTCTCAGAATTGATTCATTTGGACCAAAAACTGAAACCTTAAAATTTGGCTTTGTCGAATGACCTTTCATAATCGATGTAAATTTGTATGAGGCCATTTCTAATCCTACGAGTGCACCCATCATTTCCTCAGGAGTGCATCCATGGAAAAAAATGCCAAAATGCTTCACTCCGGGTGCATCTTTTAGACTTCCCCAAATGCTACCGACTCGATCCCTCAATAGTGAATAAGGACTTGCTTCTCCCGACCCAGAGGCCATTTTTAAATTTTTACCAGTCTTTGGTCGACAAACCCAAATCGGCCCACGCTTCGCTTGAAGAAACAAAACCTCAAGCTGCCTTTGATCTAGAAGAGCCAGCTGCCATGCCTCTAGATCACCACCTAATATAGATGCTTCCATATCTCTTTGAAGTTCATTAGATGAAATCTTGCTTCCAAATACATGCAACTCTCCATCAATTGACGTGTCTTTTGTGGGGCTTTTTCGATAGGGAACAATATCAAAATGACTGAGTAGAGTAGATGAGCGATGGTAACCAAAAATACCATGTGAATCTTGAGGCCGGGATTCAGATTTTATGTTCTTAGGAGGCATCCTAGCATCTACCTTTGCGTTAACCTTTGAGCCAGCTTTTCGACGCGATTGTATCGTTGCCATGAGTATCGTCTCTCCTTTAACGTTTCTTCGATTTAAATATCTGTGTCCTTGAAGTAGAATTTCGTGATCACACGCACCAAACTTCGTCCGATTGCCAAACTTTCAGACTTCTTGGGGTTCAACGCTCACGAGTTTACTTCGTCTAAATTCAATTTCCTACAGTGAAATTGAATACTTGGTCGTTCACCTTTGATGCAAAAAGCATCTGATTAGTTCGTGCTTTTCTTGTTATATAACTAAATTTAATATTGCTTAAAATTATTGAAACTCATATAAAACAGCTTTTAGTCTTTAAAAATTGGGGTTGCTACTATTTTGCAAACCGGCCTAAACGCTATGTTCTGCAGATTATGACGATTGAAATAGAGAATTAGGTTTAGCTTGTTATTTCTTTTTGCTTTAGCCTACTATTTCAGATTTAGTCATTTTTGATCAGAACACTTTTGTAAGAATGCCGCGAACCCAACTTTGATCTTGAAAGGTGACTTTATGCCTAAGGTAAATATTTTGACCGACAAAAAAATCATTGAAGTTAAGGATGGATATCCGCTCATAGACATGTGTGAAGACCACGATACCAGTATTCTTTTTGGTTGCCGTGACGGAGCTTGTGGCGCTTGCATGATTAAGATTATCGAAGGTGAACAATTTGTCAGTCCAATGCAAGATAACGAACGCGACTTTTTGGAAACAATGGCCGCTGCTCCAAATGAACGTCTTGCCTGCCAATGCAAAGTGTCTGGTGATATTACAATCGAAGTGAGTGAATAGGTGACCTTAACGGTGACAAATCCGCCCGCTCTAAAATATCCTAAAGAGCGCTCCCTAACCATGCCGCAAAAACAAGCTCGAAAGAATTTGCGCATAAAGGCACCATCAAAAAATGAATTAGATTTGATGAGCCGGGTTGATACCGTTCTTGCTGTGATGCGAAAATCTAATCCAAATCCAAAATGTGAGCTTTACTACGAAACCCCATTTCAGCTTTTGATTTCTGTTGTTTTGTCAGCGCAAGCGACAGACAAGAGTGTCAACGCTGCAATGGAGCCGTTGCATCGAAATGGTTTAAATCCAAAATCGATCTTGGATATGGGTGAAGAACGTTTTTTGGCATGCATACGCAGCATAGGTCTTGCCCCTACCAAAGCTAAAAATGTTCTCAAATTATCAAAAATCATTCATCTCGAATACCATGACGAGATACCAAAAACGCGGGAACAATTGGAAGCACTCCCAGGTGTCGGACGAAAAACGGCAAATGTTATTCTGGGTGAAATTTTTCGAGAACCAACTTTAGCAGTCGACACTCACGTTTTCAGAGTTTCCCAAAGACTTGGTTTTCACAAAGAATCCAGTCCTGAAAAAGCTGAAAAGAAACTGCTAAGAGTCGTAAAATCGACGTGGCTTCCCGATGCACACCACTGGTTTATCCTTCATGGGAGATATACTTGTCTTGCACGTAACCCGAAATGTGATACCTGCGCCGTAGCCAAGTTCTGCAGCTGGCATCAATAAGTCTTCAAGTAGGCCTCTATAGTCTTTTTCAACCCAGCCATTGGAAGTCCAATAATTTCAGATCGATCTCCATCTACCTGATCGAAGAGCCGACGCCCCTCTCCCTCGATTCGGTAACAACCCACAACACCTCGCCACTCATCGGTTTTAAGGTATTGGTCGATAGTTTCGTCGGTCAAAGTTCTCATCTTCATTCCTACATCGACCACGTCACTGACTACGAGTGATATCATTTTTTTCGAAGGATCTACTTCGAACACAGCGACAGCAGAATGAAGTGTGTGTACTCGACCTGAAAATTGCCGCAGGCGCATTCGAGCCTCTTCGATACTTTGGGCTTTATCAAAACAAGCTTCCTCCAAACTCAACACTTGGTCTGATCCGATCACCAACCCTTTGACTTTCAAACGGCTTGCAACATCAAATCCCTTTAGTTCCGCACGTCGACGAGCTAGCTCTCGTGGAGCAAACCCGATAATTGACTTTTCATCACACTCTGGAGCAATTGCTTCAAAATGAATACCCGCTTCTTCCATGAGAGCTTTTCTAAAAGGTGACGTAGATGCCAAATAGACTTTAGGATTCACTGGTTCTCCAAATCTGCCAAACTATTTATAAATTCTTAGGTTGAAAATTAGACGCCAAACTCCAATATCCGTCCGGCATTATAAACAAAAATTGAGAAAATTGTAAAAATAGAAAATTCCCGCCACACCAATTAATCAAGTTGAAGACTAATTTTCTGACAACACATTCAGATTATTAAATTATTGGGAGATCTGACTGTGAAACAAAAGATTGCAACTTATTGACGGCAATGAAATTTGAAAAAGGACACTTCACAAAGGCCGTGGATTCGATCAGTCAAGCCAGCGAATCTTTCGCAGCTGGACAAAGTTTAGCAAGCAAACTTAAAAAGGACGATCTCAAAGGTGTCTTTATTCTATCAGACGGCCTCAATGCCAATGGCAGCGAGCTGATTAGGGGTTTCAACTCAATCATTGACACAAAGCAAATTATTACCTCTGGATGCCTTGCTGGAGACAGCGGTGACTTTAAGCGCACTTGGCTAATTAATGAACGTCGAACCTCCTCAGGAATCATCATTGCACTTGGATTTTATGGCGATGTCATTTGTGCCCAAGGATCAAAAGGTGGCTGGGATCAGTTCGGAATTGAGCGCCGTATCAGTAAAAGTGAGGGCAATATTGTTTTTGAAATCGACGATAAACCTGCCTTAGATCTATACGAAGAATACTTGGGCGAAAAGTCGAAAGAATTGCCTGCCAGCGGCCTTCTATTTCCGATGCAAATTCGATCGGAGAAGAACTACAACCAGCCTCTAATCCGCACACTTCTAGGTATAGACCGAATCAAAAAATCTCTGACATTTGCCGGAGATATGCCGCTAGGCCGAGTCGTTCAGTTGATGAAAGCAAATTTTGAGCGACTTGTACAAGGGGCAGCTGATGCCGCCAATGTCATGAATTCGATGATGATAAAAAAAATCAAGGACCAAAACAATACCAGCGACATAGTTACAATTGTTGTGAGCTGTGTGGGTCGAAGACTTGTCCTCGGGCAAAGGACTGATGAAGAGTTAGAAGCTATTCAAAATGAAAGCAAATTTGCAAGCAATATGATTGGCATCTACTCATATGGCGAATTGGCGTCCTATGAGCCTGGAGCAGAATGCGAGCTTCACAATCAATCCATGACAATATTTACAATAACCGAGGCTGCTTAAAAGTGAACAAACTTCTTGCCAGACAATTGAAGAAGCTTGGGTTATCTGAGACCCAAATGCCTTCGACAATGGAAGATTGGCAAGCGTTCGTGTCGACGATTGAGACGACCTACAAACAGGTAGAGGAAGACCGCTACTTGTTAGAGCGATCTCTACAAATCTCTTCAAGAGAGATTAGCGAACGAATTGATCAAAACAAGGAATTGGTTCGACAACTGGCAAATACGGAGAAAATTGCCTCACTTGGCACCCTTGCTTCTGGCGTCGCCCACGAACTCAACAACCCACTAGCAATTCTAAAAGGCTATATTGATGTCACTTTAGATAAAGGTAACCTAAACGATTTTCAAACAAATTGTATGAACAAATCTTTGAAAGTGATCGTCAGGATGTCAAAAATCATTGAAGTTTTAAGAAGCCTCGTACATGACGACATCGGAAATCGCTATAGAGTCGTTTTAACTGATGCTATTGAAAATGCACTTGAACTCTTGGCAGAAAAAATAAAGAGCCTCAACATCACAATAAATATTGAAAATCAAAAAGTCCTTGCTGTTGCAATTCAGGCAGATCCTCGCCAAATAGAAAGTGTTATCGTTAAAATTGTTAAAAACAGCCTAGACGCTTTTGAAGACAGGAACATTGCAGAACCCCGAATTATTACTATAAGCGGAACCCTAAATGATTCCCTCATTCCTCACATTAAGCTATCTATCTCGGACAATGCTGGTGGTATCGCCGAGTCTATTATTTCACAAGTGTTTGACCCTTTCTTTTCAACCAAGCCAGTCGGCTCTGGCATGGGACTCGGCCTAACAGTAGCCAGTCGCATCATCCACAATCACAATGGCAAAATGGACCTTCAATCTGGAAATGATAAAACAACGACAATTTCTATCACATTGCCTATTTTGGAATCGAAATCAGATAACTCCGATGGTCACAGTGACCAAACCGAGAAAAAGAGTCAAAGTAATGCAGGCCCCTCAAATGGGAACAAAGCTGGTTAGTCCGCTACGTCTCCTAGTAGTAGACACAATTTGCTGGATAAGTCTCAATAATTAACTACAATCAATTTATGATTTTAGAAGCCATTAAGCCACTTTTTATAGATTGCCAAACGACATCTTCAATTGCAAATTCGTCGCGAATTGTGGAAGTTGGAATCAATGAATTCATTTGGCTAAATTCAGACCTCAAAGACCTTAGTAAAAAAACGTTTGCTATGCTCGGCCTCACTCCTGAGGAGCTAACTCAAGGTTTTCCAGAACAGGAAATTGTGACGAACATATCTCAGTTAACTCGAGATAACTCTGATACACCTCTGATTGCACATTATGCACAGTTTGAGATAGCGCATCTAAAGGCTGCATTTGAAAGACACAATTTAGATCTACGCCCAAAATGGATTTGTACTCATAAACTTGCAAAATTACTCTTCCCTTCAATTCCAAGCTTCGGTATCTCGGCACTTTCAGGATATTTTGGACATCCAATTCACGAAGGAAAGCGAGTTAAAGACCACATTAGAGCCACCAAAGAGATCTGGAATGCAATCATCTCTAAGGCCTATGACCAAAAAATCTTTGAACTTGAAGAATTGATTGAATTTAGTCAAATCCGACCAGGACGAAATATCCGAGACTCCAAAAAAGAGTACATTATTCCTAAGGATGTGCGACTTTCCCTGCCAAACCTGCCAGGAATCTATAAATATTTTGATCGATCAGGGAAGCTTATCTACGTAGGAAAAGCGACGTCACTAAAATCAAGAGTCAATAGCTATTTTACCGGTGGAACCAAACGAGACTATCGCAAAAGGGAAATGCTTTCCCAAGCAACAAATCTTGAGTTTGAAGTCATGCCGACACCCTTTCATGCGGGTATGGAAGAATTTAAGATCATTCGAACCACAACGCCGAAGTACAACATCATGTATAAGAACACATACATTGATCCAATTGAAGCATTTAAGGATATCGTGCATTTGTCAGAACAGATTCAAAATTTGTCTATAAACCTAAATTCAAGCTTGAACGACCTTGACAAATTCAAACTAGGTCTGAAATCCTTCTACGGATTGACTGACATAAATTTGTGTTTAGAAGGAGTAACCAAGTGGAGGCAGGAATATCCAGAATCGAATGAATCTTTCAGCTTACGTAAGTGGATCAAATCTGGGTTACCTTTGGCTAAGAGGTGGATTGAACGAAAAAAAATTGATGAAGCGACAAAAATTCTAATGCCCTATTTAGAACAGTTGCGAAAAGCTAATCAAGGCTCTGACCCTCTTTGTACAAATGAAGATGATTCCGAATCCGAAATTGAAACGGCGACCGAATCAACGTCAACTTCGGAAGAAGCTCAAATTGTGTGGAACTCCGATCTAATCGCAAAAGAATGCCGCCGCATTCATAGACGAGCAACAATCGAATTCCTATGTAGGCGATATCGCAAAAGACTGCAACAAGGCCCTATTTCAGTTGCACGAATTCGAGCTGGAAAATCTGCTGTTTTGGATTCGCCAAATGAGCGTAAAAAGGATATTCATCATGGCGAATTTTCAGTATATGAACCTCTCTCCAATCATGACGACCCAAGGTACCTAAAGCTTCTTTTGCATGAGCTGCGTAGACACCAAAAGAGCGGCGGATCATGGTACCAGGGATCTGGAAGAACCGTAAAAATTCCGTTTTGGGTTAGCTGATTCATGGTTACGATTAAAGTATCCATCACAGATTTTGCACAGCCAAACGAAAAATTGGGTGATATTGACTCTGAAAGCAATTTTTCTTTATCCAGTGTTTCCATGGAACTAGGGCAACGAATTCACCAAAATCTGCAAGGTCAACGGAAGAAACAGTTTGAATCCTATATTGCCGAACAATCGATTGCACATAAATTCAAATTATCTGAAACATTAATATTAGACGTTTCAGGGCGTATGGACGGAATTTGGAAAGACCCAAGTAGCGGTGAAATGGTTATCGAAGAGATAAAATCGACTTTCAAAACAGCACCTCTCCTTAAGGAGCTTCAATCTAAACCTGAACACCCCTACATCATGCAACTCAAAATATACGGATGGATTTACTTTATCCAACAAAACGTCGCGCCTAAACTAAGACTAACTGTGGTTTCCACCTCGGGTCGAGAGACAAACGAATTGACGGTAGAGTTTGAACCAACAACTTTTGAAGCATGGCTCAATGAAAGACTTAATTGGTATCGTTTAACTTGGATAAAGCAGCAAGAATTTCTAACCTCTCGAGTGCAATTATCATCTAAAATCAGGTTTCCTTTTGCAAAAAAAAGACCCGGTCAAGATCAGCTCGTGGATTTTGTAACCCAAAAATGTAAAAAAGGTGGCGAACTTCTAGTTGAAGCCGCGACGGGTCTTGGGAAAACCGCTGGGGTGCTAACACCAGCTATCAAGATAGGCATTCAATCCGGGCGCAAAATTTTTCATGTCACACCGAAAAATAGCCAGTTGCAAGAGGCAGAGTCCGTCATAAAAAAGATACAAAGGCGAAAGGCATCAATTCAAGGGTTAATTGTAACCGCTAAGAGCAAAATTTGCATGATGCCAGAGGTCAAATGCAATCCAAATTACTGTAAATTTGCGAAACAACATTACACCAAAGTATCTCAATTGGGCCTGATTGAAAAAGCGTTGGAATTCCCAGTTATAAAGGCAAAGCATCTTCAACAACTGGCTACAGATTACGAAGTTTGCCCCTATGAGCTATCCAAGCAGGTGATGCCATGGGTTGATGTCATAGCAGGAGACTATCAATACGCACTATCACCTCACGAAACATTTTTGAACGCCTCCAAATTTCCAATTGATATGGGTATAAAACCCATTCTTTCAATTGATGAATCACACAATTTGGCAGAGCGATCATTTGAATGGTATCAAATGAGTTTGAGGCCATTTCCCATTCAAGCAATCAATAACAGCCAAAAAAAATTAGTCAAAGATTGCCGGGAACTCAACTCCTGGTTGTTGGAAACTCGCCGTAAGAATCCTAATTTTGAAAACAACAATTCAAAGCTTCGAGCCCAAGACCAAGACCAAGCCAGCTCGAAGGCACAAAACCACTTCGACAAAAGCAGGGCAGAGGTCATTCGCAATTTCAATATTGAGATTCCCAAAAAAATACTTGAAAAATTTTCTCTACACATTCCTGCTTATTTAGAATCATTAGATCGCCCGGGTGGTTCAAATGCCGAGATAGATCCCCTCATATTAATTTGGTTTGAATGGTTACAATTCGTGCATTTGTACGAGGAAAAACCTTGGCTTTTCTTTGGCCTCACGACAACAAACACCGACGACATTGCTATACTTTGCGCAAATGCCGGCCCTTTTACCAATCAGATTTTAGCAAATTATCATGCTAAAATCGCCTACTCTGCTACGTTAAAGCCATTCTCATACCACCAAATACTCTGTGGGTTTGATCAAGAAACCATGCAGACCGTCGAATTCAGTTCGCCGTTTCCAAAAGAACTTAGAAAAGTCATCGTCATTCCACAAATCTCGACTAAGTATAAAGATCGAAGGTTGCAGATTCCAAGAATTGCAGATGTCATTCAAAGGATCATTTCCAAGTTTTGAGTTACTAAGGCAAACAGAATCCTATCTCGACTCTGCTTCATTTGAGAAAACCATCCAACCTCCAAGAGCAACATTATCCTGGATAAAAGGTGTTCGACAAACGCTAGAGCATTCAAACAACAACCTCATTCTTGCAGTCCAAGGTGGCGCGTTATCTGAGGGGATAGATTTGCCGGGCGACCAAATCATCGGCGCATTCATTGTCGGACCCGCCATCCCAATGATCTCCAAGGAAAGAGACGAAAGAGCACGGATTATCGCAGAACAAGGCTTCCAAGTATCCCAAAGCCCCACGAAGGGAGGCTCTAGTCTGACTCAGTTGGGATATGCTGTTAGTTATATCTTCCCAGGCATGAGTAAGAGCATTCAATCCGCTGGGCGAGTGATAAGAACACCTACAGACAAAGGTATCATTGTCCTAATGGATTCTCGATTTTTAGAAAAGCCTTATACAGATGCGTTTCCTTCGGATTGGCTTGGTCAAGGTGAATCACCTTCCAGCCTTGTTAGCACACAGATTTTAAAAGACATCGCTGACTTTTGGGCTATGGATCACGAACCCTAAACAGTAAGTTTAGTTATTGATTATGATTTGATGCTGCTAAAAAATCAATTGTGGCGTGGCCTTCTATTGAAACATGCGTTTTAGTTCTTCGAAAAATCGATTTGACTCTATTTTAGGATTAATGCCCAGATCCCAAACTAGTTGAATTTTTTGACTGCCATCAGTGTCCTGTTGAATTGAAGGACGCTTCATTCCGATCGTAAGTTTGGCTGGGAACCCGTCATTGTAGGAAACACCAATAACTTTCGGGCTTAAATCCTGGAACTTTAGAGTCGTAGGAGTACTGTTGCTTGAAACATAGTCTCCCACTTTGAGAGAGTATCCACTTTTTAAGCCTTCTATATCATCTGACATGATTCGAGACCCAAATCGAAAATGAGAACACATGAGTGAAGGTGGCTGACCGGTCTGACAATCAAAATTCCCGCCATTGACATAGGTATCTCCGAGACCTGCGAATGCATGACCAAACTCATGCAGAAGGAGACCGGCTGTATTCACAGCATTTGTATGGGTAAAAATTGTGTTGGTCTCAGATAGGCTTACAAAGGAGCGTAACTCACGATTAAATTGCCGAGCAAACGAATCCGTCGAGTATATCTTAATATTATAGTGAGGAGACTTGCAGGAATAGACAATCTTAGGGTTCACCCAAGGACTCATTTTAGCCACGAGCTTGACCCATGTTGAAAGTGCTAATATTCCATTTCTCTTTGCTGAATCAGCAACGGATAATCCAACTGACTTCTGTGCCAAAACGCAGAGCCTTATCTCAGACTCATGGATCCCATTGAATGCCAAAGGATTTGTAAAAAAACGCCACTTCAAACTAGAATTTTCATTTTGGCTTTTTGAAGGGCCGCAGGAAGCCATAGACAATATTATCACGCAAGACAGTACCAATAATTTGTAAATCTTATGTATCAAAGCCAATAGCCCTTCAAA
>JAPLFV010000156.1 GCA_026390495.1 Pseudomonadota bacterium
AGCACTGATAAATCCAATGCTATCTGCTCCAAGATAATCGCAAATTTCAGCAACAGTTTTTTGAGCGGCCATGAGGTCTTTTCGCTCAGGGGTATCGACGCCGTAAAAACAAGAATGGGTGATTGGTGGTGCGCCAATTCTAAAATGAATCTCCTTAGCACCGGCATCTCGTAGCATTTTAAAAATTCGTTTAGACGTTGTGCCTCGAACTAGGGAGTCATCTAAGACAATGACTCTTTTTCCTTCCAAAACACTCTTCAAAGGATTCAATTTTAATTTTACCCCAAACTCACGAATCGCTTGCGTAGGCTCGATAAACGTCCGCCCAATGTAATGGTTTCTAATGAGTCCAGTTTTTAAAGGAATGCCTGACATCCTGGCATAGCCCTCTGCCATTGCAACTCCACTATCAGGAATCGCCATCACGAGATCGCCTGACGCTGGGCACTCCTCTGCCAAAACCTCGCCAATGCGTCCTCGTCTCAAATAGATATTTTCGCCGTGCAGCATACTATCCGGCCGCGCAAAATAGATCGGCTCAAAGCTACAGAAAGCTTGCTTACGCGGCTCCTGCGGCTGCCACGAGGTAATGCCATTTTCCGTCAATTCAACGATCTCTCCTGGCTCAACATCTCGTTCATATCTAGCACCAACAAGATCAAGAGCACATGTTTCAGAGACAACGATCCACGCATCATCAACTTTGCCAAGGCAAAGAGGTCTTAAACCATAGGGATCACGTGCGGCGTACATAGCTGACTTGGTGATGATCGCCAAACTATAGGCACCCTTGACCTGCCGGACCGCATCACTGATTCGATCCTTCATCGTCTGGCCTTCACTTCTTGCAATCAAATGGACGAAGACCTCAGAGTCTGACGTCGATTGAAACACGCTGCCAGTTGCTTCTAACTTTTTGCGAATATCACGTGCATTGGTCAGATTTCCATTGTGAGCAATGGCAACTGGTCCAAGTATTGTTTTAAATTGAAATGGCTGAATGTTTTCAACAAGTCCGCCGCCTTGGGTGGAATAACGAACATGACCAACACCAAATCTTCCATTTAACTTCACCAAAACATCTTCAGAGAACGTATCGCCCACAAGACCAAAGGCTTTATGGACGTGCAAAGCAATTTTTGGTTCTTGCCTCTGAAGATCGTCACGATTGGTTTCCGAAAAAGTCACAATTCCAGTCGCTTCTTGGCCGCGATGCTGTAATGCGAAAAGTGATAGATATAAGAGTCTGCTTGCGTCCTTATGACCAAACACGCCGGCAACACCACATTCTTCCCGGAGCTTGTTCGGCATATTTTCGTTGTCTTCTTTACATGTCATGGGCTTGACACCAATAACTCTTCATTTCACTGAATGACAAAGTTCCAAATGGCAAATGTAATAAATGACTGTCACTTGTTTGAGCTTTCAGCAAATCCATATGCAATTCTTCGGTCAATTGAAACAATCGCATTCCTTTAGCTTTCGCTTGTGAATTCATTGTTTCGTAATTCGATTTGTCATCTAACTCAATCACGTACGTTGCGCCCACTTCTTCAAAAATGGGATCATTGGTTGCAACCCATTTTGCAGATCTTTGTGAACAATGGGAACCTAGCATCATTTTTGTCGCCGTCAATCCAAGTCCGCCTTGTGACACGTCTCGCGCCGCCAAAATCTTGGCGCCATCTATCCATTCTTTCAAAAGTTCGGACGCAGACTTCTCGAGCTTCCAATCTTGTTCCGGCAAGAATCCTTCTGTTGCTGGCAAGCTTGCAACTTTTGCTGCTAATGAAGACACAAGTGTTCCATTGAACGTCAGCGGACTCAATGCATATAATTGATAAGTTTTTACCGCAACTGCAGGAATTGCACGACGAACGTCATCTATTTTACCAACGACACCAATCATCGGTGTCGGGTGAATTGACTCTCCGTCCGTGGAGTTGTAAAGACTTACATTTCCACTCACAACTGGTATTCCTAAATTATTACAAGCAGCGCTGATTCCGTCTACCGAATCACTAAACTCTCTCATGACAGTGGGGTCTTCTGCGCTGCCGAAATTCAAACAATCAGTCACAGCAATAGGCTTGCCACCTGCAGCAAATATTTTTCTTGAACAAGTAAGCACAGCATCAGCCGCTCCAACTAGGGGCCTGTTTTTAACTCTGCGTTCATTACAACCTGCAGAAACTAAAACCCCCAACCAAGGCAGACTCGCTGTTTCCTCACTTCTAATCCACAAAACACCGGCACCACCTGACTCTGGACCATAAACTGTTTTGGTACCTACGTGGTGATCATATTGTCTAAAGATAGGCTCAACACTTCCGGTATCACGGAGCATTTTAAGGAAGGTGTCCTTTGCAAAGTCATTTGAGCGAAGACTTTCAGACAGTTTTTTCAATTGAGGGCTTTCGATAGGTCTCGATACACGCTCAGCAATCAATCGATGATACATCGGCGCGTTATCAGTTAACGGTGCTACAGGTAGATTAATATCTTCCACGCCTTGATAATGACAAATGACGCGACCTGTATCTGTTACTTCGCCAATCACAGCATGAGCCAAACCCCATCTTAAAAGCACATCTTTTAAAGGCTCCCACTTTGATGGTTCAATCACCATCAACATTCGCTCCTGTGATTCGCTGAGCATAATCTCATAAGCTGTCATTTGCTTGGCTCTTACTGGAACCTTATCCAGATCAAAAAAGACACCGTTTCCAGCACGACCAGCCATTTCAAAAGACGAAGACGTTAAGCCTGCAGCACCCATATCCTGAATGCCTACTACCAAATCCTTTTCCAGGACTTCAAGTGTTGCTTCAAGCAATAGCTTTTCAGCATATGGATCCCCAACTTGAACAGTACTGCGCTCGCCCGATTCTTGGGAGGAAAACGAATCGCTGGCCATAGAAGCGCCGTTGATTCCATCGCGACCCGTTGCACTCCCCACATAGACGACCAAATTGCCAATACCAGATGCAAAGCCTTTGAATATTTTATCATCTCTAATCAAGCCGACGGTCATGGCGTTAACGAGACAGTTACCATTATAGGTTTTATCGTAAGAAACGCTTCCACCAATGGTTGGAACGCCGATACAGTTGCCGTAATCGCCAATTCCCTTAACCACCCGTTTTGCTAAATAAGAAGTTCTTTCATGAGACCTTTCACCAAATCGCAAACAATTTAAGTTTGCTATTGGACGAGAACCCATACAGAAAACATCACGCAATATCCCACCAACACCGGTTGCAGCACCTTGATAAGGCTCGATGTAACTGGGATGATTGTGACTCTCCATTTTAAACGCCAAACACATTTTGCCTTCAAGACGAACGACACCGGCATTTTCGCCAGGGCCTACTACAACATCCGATCCAGTGGTAGGAAATCGCTTCAGGTGAACACGAGAGGATTTATAACTGCAGTGCTCAGACCACATTGCCGAAAAAACTCCAAGCTCGGCAAGAGTTGGAACGCGTTCAATAGATGCTTCAATTCTTTGATATTCATCGGCAGATATTTTATGCCTTTTTAAGAGGGCACTAAATTGACTTGAATTACTTTTGTCCAAAGGGGAAGCGGGTTTGACTGTCTTTTGCGGGTTAGTCAAGGTTGTCATAGAGCAATCCTCTTCAAGAAATCGTCTAATATTTCTTTGCCGTCCGCACTGCCGCCTAAAAGTAAATCACAAGCTCTTTCAGGATGCGGCATCATTCCCAATACTTTGCGATTCTCTGAGTAAACTCCCGCAATGTTTTGCAATGAACCATTGGGATTAGACTCTCTTGATACCTCGCCATTTTCATCACAATAGCGGTATGCAACTAGATTATTTTTTTCAAGATGGTTTAATACATTTTGATCAGCAAAATAGCGGCCTTCACCATGAGCAATTGGTATCTTCAATGGTCTAGAGGATTGGCTCTTGATAAAAACTGGCTTACAAATGAATTGCAATTTTTCATTGTGCAGCAACATTCCGGGCAATATTTTAGTTTCTACCAAAATTTGAAATCCATTGCAGATCCCCAAGACAGCGCCGCCAGCATCTGCAAACTTTTTAACGGATTGCATAACAGGCGAATGCGACGCGAGAGCACCAGATCTGAAATAATCTCCAAAACTAAAACGACCAGGCAAAACAATGAGGTCAACATCTCCAATCGTCGAAGATGTATGCCAAATGTATTTTGATTTGATTCCATAATGTCGATTCAAAGAGTCGACACAATCCACATCACAGTTTGAACCAGGAAACTGCACGACGCCAACGCGAAGAGATTCCAAGTTCAAGCTGCCTTGGATCATGACGGCAGCCTCTTTACGGAAAATGTCTGAGCGACTGGATTTGCTAAATATTTTTGGGAAATTTCTGTGGCAATTTTTTCGCTTTGGTCAGCGTCTCCAGGTATATCTAAAACATACCTTTTTGCTACCTGAACAGAGGCAACACCATGAAAACCTTGAGATTTTAGCGTCTCTTGGATAGCTCGACCTTCTGGGTCAAGAACTTCGCCTTTAAGCTGGACGAGGACTTCATATTTCATGCGAAAGTTATCTGATAAAAAACGTCAGGCGTCTAGTAATTTCTGACAAAATTTTGGAACCTTTTTTGAAATGGGCCCCAGCTTAGGGTTTGACTAAATTTTCACGATAGGCAAACCGAACTAAATCAACCTGAGAATGAACATTCAACTTAGTCATAATGTTTGTTCGATGACGATCTACGGTTTTGGGTGCAATTGAGAGGTGAGTAGCGACCTGCTTTAAACTCATGCCACTACACAAAAGCTTTAATATTTCGACCTCTCTTGACGTGAGGCGATTTAGGGTCGTGGCTGGAGTCATTTTAGAAAAGGCATTTTCTTCAAATTGGCCGAGCAAAGACTCTGAAATATATCTAGATCCATTTAAAACATTTTCAATGCCATTCATGACCTCATCGGGGCCATCTGTCTTTGACACAATTCCGTCCGCACCCGCATGGTAGCTACGCGACAAATTAGTCTCCGAAAAATAGGCCGACAAAAATATAAGCTTAAAGGGATTTCCGCCTTTTCTAATTCCGGAAAGGCTTTCGATGATATCAGGCCCTGGCATTACTAGATCCGTTATGACCACATTTGGTTTGTGTAGTTTAATCTTTTCGGAAAGATCAGTTGTCTCCGCCAATTCGGCTACCACAGTCCATTTTTTTTCGCCCATAATTCTTGCCAGGCCGCTGGTAACAAGTGGGTGATCATCAATGAGCATGATGCGATGAGCATTCTCTGGATCAGAACCCTGAACTAGTTTTTGCGCTTCCATAAGGCCCTTTATCAAATTGAGGTGATCGCCCTATTTAACATTGACTTTGCCTGTAGTTAATGTGCCCAAAACTTTTCTTTGAAATTTCCATAATACCGAGGCTTTTCCATGCAAAATCAGACTTCAATCCACACCACAAACCAAAACCAACCTTTAACGTTGCCCACCATACCCTCAAGATCGGAAGATCCGGCTTCAAGTTTAGACTTCTCTGTAAGTGTCTGTACTTACGACGAAATATCGACTGAACTCTATGCCTTACGCTCCAAAATATACCATGAAGAGTTTGGGCTTCTACCTAAGCAGTCCTTGATTGAAGAAAACGACTACAAAGCGGATCACCTTATCATTCGCTGCACTAGCACGGGGGAGTTGATTGCGGCGTCCATCTTAATCCATGCTGAAATTAGTGATTTTGCCACTCATTCTGGCTTGAAGGCTTCCCAATTAACCTCTTGGTATTTTGGCTCCCGGGCGATGGTACATCCAAAATGGCGCTTATCAGGTGTCTATAAACTTCTTGTCTATATTGGATCACTGCACTGCCAAGTTAACGGACGAAAAGGGTTTATCGCGTATATAGAGCAGGGCCCTGACAAACCTGCCCAGAAAATTCTTTCCACCCAAGCATTGCATTTTGCGAAACCCAGAACAGTAGTCGATACAAAAGGCAATTCTTACGTTGTTTATCCAGTTTTATGTGAAGCAGAGCAAACTCGCTCAAAGATTTTCAAAACTTTGACCAGCCAACAAAAAAAATTCCTTGCTGACTATAGCTTCATTAACGAAATAGAGCGCGAAATCAAAGCGGGAATATCCAAGTTTTACAACGGTCGATTTTGTCAGCGGGTCATCGAAGGCAAATTGTCGAAGAGCGAATATATTCTATCTGTTTCCAACAATTATCAATTTGTCCGCTGGACGACTCGGCTGTTGGCTAGGATCGCTTGCGAAACCTCAGATAGAAAGCTTCGCAATCACTATTTATCTCACCTAAGTGGTGAAGTAGATCATGACGTCTGGCTCGAGAATGATCTCAGGGAGCTTGGTGCAGATGTCGAGTACGTGCGAGATGAGATGGTGCCTAATGTCCATATTGGACAATTTATGTCGATCCAAGAAAGCGCTGCTGCTTTTTATAAGGATCCTATTCAGTTTTTAGCTGTGCCTATTTCTATTGAAGCGATTACCGCCTTTATGCCAAAGGAATTTGGTAAAGGATTGATGCAATGCATTTCTTCTTGGGGGCTAAGCAATCCTTCTAAAGCATGCACATTTATGATGTCGCACATCTATACCGATGGAGGCGACGACGGTCACTGGGCGAAAACAATCGAAGTACTAAAGGAGAACGTAATAACTGATAAGCAGCGACGCACAGCTCTCCTGACGATCAAGATGATCTTCGATGCAGTCTACAGAGCTTACGACAACTATGTAGACCCGCTGGCGGTTGACAGTCATCCAGATTATATAAATAACTAAAATTATAGGCTTTATATAATAGTTGTTCCTAAATCATTAAGTGATATTGAGGACTGCCGATCACAGGAAGGCCAATAAATTTATTGGCCTTTGGTGGAGCAAAAGATGAACCAAGACGAGCAAAATGCCATTGCAACTGATGGATATGCTACTCAGTACAAAAAGCGCCTAACCACAAAAGTGGTATTGCCGTTTATGAGTGTCGGGTCACTTTTATATGTCGTTACTTACTATCAGAATAATTTTGCAGAAAATCTCACACTTGCCTTGGCGGTAATATCCGTCGCCATGAATGCCTTTATGTCCTCAAAAGAGAGAGTCATCAACCTTGGATTCTGTCAATTTAACACTAGGTCTGAGGTGTCGGACGCGGTTCGGTGGATCTACAATTTAGCTATTTATGATACAATTCTTTTTTACACCTTCAAGCCACCACTTGCAGGACTTGGCTCTGCGTGGGTGGTCGTCATCATGGCTGCCCAAGCTGACTTGTTTCAACGAAAATATAAAACTCTCGTTGTTAGTGTCGGCCTCATTGCGGCCAATCTCATGCTATTTCTGTTATATACTCAAAATCCTTTGATGGAGCGCCTACTCAATTCATTCGTTATGACATCTCTAATTTTAATTTTTGGACTGGCCGATTCCTTTTGGGTCAAAGAAATTAATCAAAGAGTTCGAGCACAGCGAATCGAACAGGAATTAATGGCTGAGACGGAGCGGCTAAAGTTCGATGCACTGCTTGGTGAAAAACTGAAGTTTATCATGCACGAAATCAATAATTTACTATTTGTCCTGGAAATGACGAACAAGCTCGACGGCGCAGATGCAAAGAGAGAAATTTACAATAGAACCCACGATAAGCTGAAAAATATATCAAAACTCGTCCTTGGCCAGAAAGAGGGAGTTGAGGAGAGTCGCGAAATTTCGATTCAAGAAGTCCTCGATGACCTCCAGATTCTGGCTTTCAACAAGTTTAAAGTGGAACAAGTAAGGGTGGAGCTAAAGGTTTCTTCGGAGGCCTCACACTTTAGATTTCAAGAACGAAAAGGAAGTCTTTTCTACGTCTTATTCAATATTCTTAAAAATTCTAGAGAGGCATTGGACCTGGTAGATAACAAGCGACGAGTGATCACCTTTGAGGCCGATATCAGCGCCTCCGATTGTTTACAGATCTCAATCAAAGACCAGGGCCCTGGGATGTCAGAGACCCAGCAATCTGCAATTTTAAGCGGAGAAGGTGCTACGACTAAGGCAACGGGGCACGGAATTGGCATGCGATTTGTTCGTCTAGAATGTCAAAAAAACAATTTTAAGCTATCTATACCTAAGTCATCACCAGAGGGTACCGAGTTTCTCATTGAAATTGGCAGGTTTGGAAAGGCTGCCGACTTTTTGGCGGCTTCTTAGAATTCATATCGCGCCCTACGGCGAACACCCCATTGCGCGCAATTGAGAATCAAGAGACATGTCTCCACTGATTCCTGCAATAGCCTCTGCCGACTATCAGTTATTGCCAAAGTTCACCCATAAATTTAAGTGGTCCATGCCTATGACGAATGCTGCGAACCAAATCAATCAGTCATCAATCCTTTTCCCAAAAATGCCAAGAGAATATCCTCTTGTTGGTTACGCACCTGCATTACTTGGAGACCCAATCAGTTTTCTAGATTCGATAGGAAGGCTAGGGAACAGCCATTTTGAGTTCAGTCTGTTTGGCAAGCCTATGTTTGTTGCCACATCCAAAGATCAATTCAATGAATGCCTACTTGTTAAATCAAAAGATTTTGGATTTCCTGATCTCTACAAAAACATGGCTACTGTTATTGGGAATGGAATTACAGCAACTCCAGATGGACCTTACTGGAAGAAGAAGAGACTTCTTCTTCAACCTCGTTTTGGGCAACGCTCTATCGAATCATTCTTGAAGCATTTTGTCACAATCGCAAAATCAAACGCTTTGAAAATCAAGAGCAATCAAGCAACACCCATGTCAGTTCATCAATTGGCCATGGACAGCGCGCTTAAGAGTCTTTTTTCTTGCTTGTTTTCAAAGACCTTCGATCAACCAAACGTATTCGAAGATTTTCGCGATATCAGTGCCATCGTCGGCAAACGATTTTGGATGCCAAATTTTATTATGACGTCAAAGCTCAGTCCATCAGGTCGCAGACTGTCAAAACATATTTCCATGCTGGATGATCTAGCATATTCCGTCATCGACGAAAGGATCGCAAATAAAGAAGAAGCACCCGAGGATTTTCTCTCGTTTTTACTCAATTCAAAGGAGCCTGGCACCGAGAATGCCTTGACGCACGAGCAGATACGAGACGAGCTTATAAACTTTATATTTGCTGGCTATGAAACGACGGCGTGTCTACTTTCATGGGCGTTAATACTGCTATCGCGCCATCAAGATTACCTTAGTTTAGCGCGAGCCGAAGCCTTGCGAATTGGTGAATTGAATTCATTTGCAGATTTTGAACAATGCAAAATGATCAAAGCCATTCTCTCTGAAACCCTGAGGTTATATCCTCCTGTTTGGGTGATGATCAGGCAAGCAATGGTTGATTCTGAGATTTGTGGCACAAAAGTTAAGAAGGGATCCAACGTGCTGCTGAGCCCCTACCTTTTGCAGCGTCAAGAGTCTGCTTGGACAAATGCCAACGAATTTAATCCGTCTAGATTTCTGACAGATGGGACGCATAAAGCTGGAGCTTATTATCCTTTTGGACACGGACCACGCCATTGTCTAGGAAATCACTTTGCTATGAGTGAGGCTATTGCATTTGTATTCTATATCGTTAGGGACTTCGATATCGATCCTGTTGCAAAGTTACCTGCACCTCAGGCATTGATCACATTACAGCCGCCGATGGACACTAAAATCCATTTTCATGCATTAAGCTAATCTTTGTTCTTTATTTGATATCAATTTCTTTTACAGAGATATCTCCAGCGCCCATCAGCAAAGTACCGATGCAAAGACTGGCTGCACCTTTCGGAATCTGGACAGGTAACTGCACTACACTCCAATCTCTAAGACCCGAAATTTAAACCAAACCTTGCTGTAAGAACACATAAAATTCGTAGCTTGACAGCGTTGGTCCAACACTCACATTTTCAAACAAACTCTGCTGGATCCTGAAATATTCTGAGTCAAAAGTATTGCGCGATTTCGCAGGTATTGGTCAATTGCACGTTTCCGTTATTCTGAACGAAGTTGTCATTCTGAACCCTACAGGAACGTCATCCTGAACGAAGTGAAGGATCTCATTAATGATACATGACGCCTCGCTACCCTTCGGGTTGACGAGGAAGAAGTGCCAATATACCTCGTCATCCTGAACGAAGTGAAGGATCTAGTGTATGCGAGATCCTGCTATGGGATTTTTTCGAAATTCGTAACTTTTTCATAATATCCTCCCTAAGGCGCTGACTTATTCGGCGCGGTTTATATATCGTTGACGCACGGCAAGGCAAATAAACTCGACTCATTGAGCAGAACAACCT
>JAPLFV010000194.1:0-414 GCA_026390495.1 Pseudomonadota bacterium
GATCTTTTAACTGACTTTCACGTCGATCTGCCATATCTAAATATTTACCAACCTCTTCTTTTCTGGCAGATTTTGGATCAAGCTTTGGTAACTCAAACAAATCGGCCAAAAAACTTTTTCTTTTGGGGTCAACTGGAACAGCCTCTTTTTTACCAAGTTCGGACTCTAACTCATCAGCACTCATGTCTGCCTTTTTTGCATCTTTCTTCGCAATGTCATCGCTTGAAATAGCGTTTCGATCTTTGGTATTAGTGTCCTCGGCAAACGAGGGCAAATCTCCAAACGTTAGCCAGCCTTGATATAGTGCCAACGATAGCGATGCCACAACAATTTTGATTGCAATCAAAGATTTCAAAAAATTTTTGGATTCCATAGAAACCTCAATTATCCGTGTGTAAACTTTCTGAGTGCTAA
>JAPLFV010000194.1:428-3202 GCA_026390495.1 Pseudomonadota bacterium
AGTGCTAACTCGTCTAAGGACTTCTGCTCTCGACGATTTGTCTCTTTTGTAATCTCTACTTCGTACTTGCCCTTCAAATGCCTGATGGCCTCAAGATCCTTATATGCCCGACCCACTGCTTCTAATTGCAATTGTTCTTCTCGCTCGCAATTCAAGACCACCTGATAAAAGTCCATCCACTTTTGTTTTACACTATCCAAACCAGTCTCTAAAGCATGCAGTAGGAGTCTATCACTTGTCCCTCGTTCATTATTCAATCTCTCAACTCCTGAAACATAATCCCTTTGCGCCTGTTTCATTTCGGCTATCGCGCGCAATTTCCTTGAGCGGATTTCGGAAAGCTTCCTATTCTCATCATCAAAAACGTCCTTTCGATCGTCAATGATTGGATCTAAGCGTTTGGACTTCTTTGTCAACTGATTCATGTACACCCCTTAGAGATCGACTCAAAAATTAACCGACGTCAGGTTCAAATCTATTTTGCGCTGAAACGATAGCATTAAGATGATTCATCGTACTTTCATAAGAACTAACTTCTTGCCGATCTTGTTTTAAAAATTTTTCAATTTTCGGCATAAGTCTGATAGCCTCGTCAAGCAATGGATTGGAACCGGGTTGGTAGCTTCCAATTTGAATGTAATCATAATTTTCTTGATAAATGCCCAACATCGACTTCAAATGACCTGCCAACTTCCAATGTTCTTGATCGATAATATCGTGCATGACCCGACTTGAACTTTGGGTCATTTCAATAGCTGGAAAATGATTTCGTGCCGCAAGATTCCTCGATAGAACTACATGACCATCAAGAATTCCACGGGCCGCATCTGCAATTGGTTCATTAAAATCATCGCCGTCAACAAGCACTGTATAAAGACCGCTAATTGATCCAAC
Source organism: Pseudomonadota bacterium (assembly GCA_026390495.1). Classification (GTDB taxonomy): domain Bacteria; phylum Bdellovibrionota_B; class Oligoflexia; order Oligoflexales; family RGVZ01; genus CAMDKS01. Next base: position 1,323 of record JAPLFV010000194.1, read on the forward strand.
TGCCTGTGGGCCACATCGCTCCAACAATTTTGGAAGTAAGGAAAATACGGAAGGCGGATACCCTTTGGTGGTTGGAGGCTCACCGACTGCCAGCCCAATCTCTCTTTGCGCCATAGCAACTCTTGTGAGGCTATCCATCATAAGTAGAACTTTTTTGTCCTGAGAACTAAAGTATTCCGCAATGGCGGTAACAACTTTTGCCGCACGAATCTTTAGAAGCGGTGATTGGTCTCCAGTGACCACAACAACGACAGAGCGCGACAAACCCTCAGGGCCTAAGTCTCGTTCGATAAACTCGCGAACTTCTCTACCTCGCTCACCTATGAGGCCAATCACATTTATATCGGCATCTGAAGATTTCGCAATCATGCCCATCATAACGGACTTTCCAACACCTGACCCGGCCATAATACCGATTCGCTGTCCTTCCCCAAATGTTAACAAGCCATCAATTGCACGAATACCTAGACTGAACGGAGTCTCTACTCGCTTTCTTGTCATAGGATTAGGTGCTTCGCGCTCCAATGGCACCTCTCCAAACAGTCCCTTATTATCTAAAGATCCGCCAAAGAGAGGATTCATCATCGGATCAATCACCCGACCTAGTAGATGGTTCCCCACATTAATCTGGCTCATAATTCGCATTCCTGATACTGCTGCTCCTGGAGAAATACCTGAGACGCTGCTAAATGGAATGAGAAGGACTCGATCATTTCTAAATCCCGCAACTTCAGCTAGGATTTGCCCATCGTGGACAGGTGCTGAAATAGCGACGATAGTACCAATTTGAATACCTGGAAGAAATGCCTCAATAACTGTACCCACAACATCACAAACCTTACCGCGGGGCTCCCAGTCAATGACACCCATTGACCGCATCAGTCCAGATCTGGAAAAATTCTTTAAACTTTTTGAAGTTCGGTCAATCAATTTGCGATCCTCTTCAACCAGCAATTTTTGAATCTTCAAACAAGTTCATGTCTACATTCTGCAACATTTGAGCCACTATTTTCTTGGCATTTCCATCGACAACGGTCAAATTGCTTTCTACTTTAAACTCACCAACCAAAATCGAAGGGTCCTTAACTAAATGTCCTTCAAAATTTGGAATTTTCAAATCTGTGACCTTTTGCCAGGTATCAGGATGCAATTTAATTTTGAATTCATTATCACTTACAGTGTCCTTTAAGACTTTCTCCAACACCTTTGCAAATGCACTAGGGCTTATGGAAAACTCTCGTTCAAGCAAAGACTCCGCAACAGCTTGGCTCAACTCATAAAAATTTTGCTGAATATTGCCTAAAACACTGCCTTTGAGGCCTTCAAATTCATGAATCAACTCAGTGACTCTTTTAAAAATCTCACCTGCAGTGTGCTGCCCTGCTAAAACGCCTTTTTCTTCTCCCAATCTAAAACCTTCGTTATAACCATCACTCTTCGCAGCCAATTTAATTTCTTCCAAGAGCGCCGCATTCTGACTCTCCAGCTCGGCGCGATTTCTATATGTATTGATGGCCTGGTCCTCTACATTCTGAACATCATTCTTCGCCGTCAAATCCCTATTGGTGGTTTCCAATGCAATAAACTCTGATTCAGACTCCTTTTGGAGCGGAGTCAATTTTGAACGCAGTTCTGTCTCTGCAACAATTTTTTGGGAATATGGCTCCTTAACAATGCTGATTGGTCGTGCCAGAGATTCAAGGGCATCAACTCCAATCCCCTCTTGCTCAGGCGAGATACTCAATGACTTTAAATCAGTCGGCTGCACATTTATTGGAGCAGTGGCTTGAAGCGGTTGATCAATTTTGCTTGAGTCTTCAGGCATTGAGGCTTTTGCATCTGATTTCTTACTTACAGACCTGTTAGCAGCATCTGGGTAA
>JAPLFV010000271.1:0-7571 GCA_026390495.1 Pseudomonadota bacterium
CTAAGTCAAACTATCCTAAGATCAGACTCGCGCGAGTTGGTTGCTTTTGCATTGAGTACCGATGTTCAGTCGAATATTAAAGGGTTTCAACCAGCACATCTTCAATGCTGTCCCGAGTCTGAATCTGAGATTGAAGGGGTTCCTTCAGTGGCTTCCGTCTGAGTAGAAGCTGGCGGTTTACCTTGTTGAATGGCACGGTTTTGCAGAATCGTAGTCTTTGGAAGTTTAGTAGCGACGCCCTTTGGAGGGCTGTCTTTTGTTAAATTGTATCTGTATGCTCCATCCGTGGTGCTTGTCCCTTGAACTTCTTGGACTCCAGTATTTTGAATTGGTTTTTGAAAAGTTGGTTGATAAGCGGATGGTGAACGATGCCCTTTACCGTAGCCAGGTCGTCCCACTAAAGGCATCGGTTTAGGAACTGGAGCTTCGCTGCCTGACTGGGCTTTTAGAAAACTATCAAGATATTGAGAAAGAGGGACCTCGGTAGCTTCTCTTATTGTAAATTTCCTGTGACGCGCCATGTAATCGAGATCGGAATCTATCGCAAACAATTTTGAATCTGTCTCAATCAATGTTGGGTATCCCGTATAGAATGATTTTGGTCTGAGCCATGTAGGTATATTTTGTGCTTTCAGATAGCCTAAACGAGAGAGAACGTGTGTTGCTTTACCTTGGCCCAATAGGACTTGGACCTGAACCTTTCGGTATTGGGCAATATAGAGAGCTGAGACGATTTCTCCGTCGCTTAAAAAATCGGTTGTCAGTCTAATCGATTGAGTTGCACCACCTATCATTGAAAGGACCTCACTGCGCAATGAAGGGAAGCCATCAAGGGTCTTTGGCTCTAATTTTTCAACCTGAGCTAAGCCAGGGGTGGAAAGGTTCATTGAAATCGACGCAGCAAATAAAGTGCCGACGATTAATTGCCAAATTTTCATGATATTTAACCTTTCCATTTTACACAAAATGCTCCAAAGCCATCCATATCATCCTGATTACCAGCATAGATCATAAGTATATTATCACGGGTCACGTATCTTTTGAAATAATCTGGAAGGCGAGAAACTGGGCTGATAATTTCAATTTTATCTTTGAACTCGGATTTCAGCCAATGTAAATGGTCTTCAGTTTCCTCTGGCTCAAAACTGCAAACTGAATATGTTAATTCTCCACCCGATCGCAATAATGTAAGCGCATGAGTGATAAGTTTTCTCTGGGTTGCAGCAAGTGTGGAAATTCCGGAAGAATCTTTGTGCCATTTTCCTTCAGGATGGCGTCTCAATACACCTAAACCAGTGCAGGGGGCATCCAAAAGTATCTTATCCACTTTTTGCTCTAATTTTAATTCCGCGAAATCAAGTTCGTGCCAGATGGCTTTATTTTGAGGATGCAAGCGATTCATTGTTTCCTTCGCGCGTTGCATCTGAAGGGCATCCTTTTCCACTCCAATTAAGGTGATATTGCCTTTTCCTAGCTCGTAAATATGGGAAAATTTGCCTCCTGGTCCTGCGGCAGCGTCAAGGATGACATCTCCTTCCTTAATATCCATGAGCAATGGAATGAGTTGAGATGCCTGATCTTGAAACGTAAACAAGCCTGAACCAAATTGACTTTCCTGACCAACGTCCGGATGCTTTTTAAGAAGTAGCCCACTTTTCGCAGAAATACGCTCAGAATGGATATGTTCTTCTCTAAGCAAGTTGTCTTGAACATCCCTCACGTTTTCAATTGGCGTTCGAAGTGAATTTATTCGAATATGAATTGGAGGAGGTTGGTTGTTTGCCATAAGCATAACTTCCATTTTTTCAAATCCAAATCTTGGTAGCCACCTATGAACTAGCCAATCAGGATGGGAAAACTGTAGTGCTAAATATTCAACGGCCTGCTTTTTTTTATCGGGTTTGGCAAAGTATTCAGCTCGTCTTGCGATCTGCCGTAAAATACCGTTCACGAATCCCACAGCGCCCAGTTCTTTCTTTGCCTTCATATATTCAGCGGCTTCATTGACCGCCGCTCTTTCAGGAACTCGATCCATGTAAAATATTTGATAGGTTCCTAAAACTAAAGCTGCTCTAACTTGTGGGGATAACTTTGTCAGGTCGCGGGTAGACGTTTGCTGAAGGATCCAAAAAATTTTTTTGTACCATCGGAGTCCGCCAAACAAGATTTCCTTCGTTAGATTCTTATCGATTCTTTTTAGCTCTGCAGAGTTTTTCTCGTAGAACTCTTCTAATACGTCGTCAGGTTTACGCTTCTTCTCCATGACTTCAACAAATGCGTCACAAGCGATCATTCTTGCAGGGGTAACTTTACTCAAAATAAGACTCCAATCTTTAGGTCGATCTCTCTATTAAAGCACAAACTAGGGGCAATGTAGAGCCGGTTTAAAATTTGGGAGGTGCTCATATGATTGCATTTGGTAAAAACATTCCTAGCTGGGCTAGGAATGTAAGTTTCTTCTCGAAATCAATTGCCTTGAAGTTTAGTAAACGCTTCAGCAAATGCAGTTTTTTGTCCTGCAATGTTACCAATGTATTGGCGTAGTTCTTCGCCTTCTAAGCCTTTAAGAAGCGCTTTGCGACTGAGTGAGAATTTGCGTTCGTCAGCGTCGGTAGAGAGTACTATGAACTCAATCTCATCGCCTTCTTTCACAACATCATCTGCCTTAGCAACGTTTTGATCAGATAGTTCGCTGATATGAATCATACCTTCAATTCCAGGAGCAAGTTCAACAAATGCGCCGAATTCTGCAACTTTCGTGACTTTGCCTTTGCCTTTGGATCCAGCAGGATTTGATTTTGCAACTTCAATCCAAGGATCTGTTCCAAGTTGCTTAATGCCAAGTGAGAATTTCTCTCCTTCAACATCGATCGCAAGAACTTTTGCCTCAACTTCATCGCCTTTTTTGAACATGTCGCCTGGATGTTTGATGCGATCAGTCCAGCTGATGTCCGAAATATGGATCAATCCGTCGATACCATCTTCAATGCCTACAAAGACACCGAAATCTGTGATGTTGCGAATTTTTCCACGAATAACGTCACCGACGAGGTACTTCTCTTTCACGAGTTCCCAAGGGTTTGGTTCCATTTGTTTCATGCCAAGGCTAATTCTTCTGTTTTCAAGATCCATTGCCAACACCACGACTTCAACATCATCGCCAATGTTAACGACTTTACTTGGGTGTCTAACTCTTTTGCTCCAGCTCATTTCGGAAACATGAATCAAACCTTCAACTCCACCTTCAAGCTCAATGAATGCGCCGTAATCTGTGAGGCTCACAACTTTGCCTCTGGTTTTTGTATTGACTGTGTATTTGTCACCAGCAGCAAGCCATGGATCATTAAGCAATTGCTTGAATCCTAGAGATACTCTCTGACGATCTTTATCATACGATAGAACTTTTACATCGATTTCTTGACCGACTTCAAAAAGCTCAGACGGATGATTGATGCGTCCCCAACTCATATCTGTAATATGAAGAAGGCCATCAATTCCACCTAGGTCAATAAATGCACCGTAGTCTGTGATGTTCTTCACGATTCCTTTGAGAGCCGCGCCTTCTTTAATATTGCCAAGCGTAGATGCGCGCAATTTTTCGCGATCTTGCTCAAGTAAAACTCTTCTTGAAAGGACAATATTTCCGCGCTTCTTATGGAATTTAATAATTTTAAATTGCAGTTTTCCGCCGATGAGCTTGTCCAAGTTACGAACTGGGCGTAAATCAACTTGTGAGCCAGGAAGGAATGCCTTAACGCCAATATCAACGGAAAGACCGCCTTTAACGCGTGACATAATTGTTCCTTCAACGATTTCACTTCTTTCAAACGCATCAGAAATTCTGTCCCAAGCGCGAAGCATTTCAGCTCGTTCTCTGGATAGAACCATTTCACCATCATGATCTTCGAAACGGTCCAAATAAACTTCTACGGTATCGCCAACTTTTGGCAAGTCAGTTCCAAATTCCTGTTTTGCAACTTCACCTTCAGATTTATGCCCTATGTCAATAACGATGGTGTCATCTGTAAGTCGAACAACTAGTCCTTTAACGATCATTCCTTCTTTAACTTCAGAAGTTGTCGCGTTACCAGCAAGCATCTTCGCAAAGTCAGATGCTAAAAGGTCATTATCAAACCCAGAGTCTTCGTCTTCCCAATGAATGTTGATCCCAGAAACTTTGCTGTCTTGTAATTGCATAATAGATTTTCTTTCCTTCTATCCTCGCGGTGGGTGCTGGCGTCGAATGATTTCGGCGGCTTTTCTACTGAAAGGGGTAAGGTGACTTAGCATTGTATTGTGTTTTTAGTCAATAAATATTTGGGGTTGTAGAATTATTTGGAGCTAAAACTTGGAGGACTGCAAGACATTGCATACAATAAAGAGGGCCCGGATTTAGAAAGGCCAATTGAATGTGAAGTTCTAGGTAATACAAGGGTGATACGAATGTCCAAATATTCATTTAAAAAGGCGCTTGCTAACGCCCTGTTGAAATCTGGTATCTCGTTGATATTGTTTCAGGAAGCCTTTGCAAGCGACGGCGAGTTTAAAGTTATCTGCCCAAATCCGCTGCCGCCAACGCCGAAGGATTTTCCTCGATCTGAAGTCTATTCAAGTGTTCCATACAAGCCAGGAGAAATCACGACTTACCAAGCATCCTGGATGGGAATGCACGCGGGATCTGCGACGATCGAGGTCCAGTCACCGCAGAAACACAACGGAATGTGGCATCGAGTTTTCCATGTTGATGGAAAGACAGGTGACTGGTTTAAGGGGATTTTTGTTGCGCACGATGAATCGACAGCGTTTGTCCGACCATGGGACGCAGGAGTAAGCAAGTTTTACATTGAGCAAAATGAAGGTACCTTGCTAGGTAAGCCATTTATTCAAAAGAAATGGTTAGATTTTAATCACGACGCTTGTAAAGTGACTGAAAAAGTTTGGATGCCGGGTAAGGAAGACGACATTAAAGATAGAGAGGTTCAATATGGAGCTATTGACGCCATCGGTTCTGTCTTTAAAATGCGGACATTTGACTATGTGTTGAATAAACCGGAAAAGTTTTTGGTCTACACCTCGGAAAAAAATTGGTTTTTAGAAGCCAATCCCGTTGCGATTGAGGATGTGACTGTTCCTGCGGGAACATTTAAATCTGTAAAACTAAGGCTGCAGACCTATATTGGAAAGGCTCTTCAACAAAAAGGTGAGGTGTATGTTTGGATTGCCAAATCCGCTCCCTTTCAGCTTGTCCAAGTCCAAGGAGAAATCAAGATTGGCTCGGTTTTTTTGAGAATGAGCCATTATCAAGAAGGTCAAAAGTAAATCATTTTTCCTGCGATTTTGAGTTCATCATGGATTCATGAGCCGTTTTGCAAGATGCAATGCCGTCAGTCGAAACATCGACTCCTGGAATGGTTTCACCTTTGAAAATCTTTGCAATACAGTCCAGGTGAAGGCTTTTGCCTGATTTTTTCTTTCTGCCCATTCGTTCAAATCCAGCCTTCTCGCAAGCAGTTATCAGCTCACTGCAAGCAGTATGGAACGCGGATCTATTCACTTGATTTTGGCTAAAAGCCTGCGAGGAAACAAAAAAGAAAGTCATCAAAAATAGTAGTTTTCTTTGCATAATCTACCTCAAGGTTAAGGAGTTCTTCCCATTCACGATCTCAAGGCAAAGGAATACCACATGTCTTGGTATCAAGGCAAAGAGGTTTAACTCCTGTCATTGCCAAGGACTTTTTGACAAATCTTTTGTTTTTTCTTTATTCGGGTCTACAGGATTCAATTCTGCAGCGATTTGGCGAACACAATTGCAAAGCGATTGCAGAGGCTTCCTCTGTGGTTGCCCCATATCCACGTGGTGCCCCGGGGCCATTGTCAGCTCGAACGGCAAGGCAACTGAACTCGCCTGGCAATCCTTGAATCACAGCATCAACATCATTTCGCAGTAAGTTGAAATTGGATTCATATTGATCAATACTTCGCTGAAATCGCCTCGGTAAACAATCTCTCGGACCGACTCCAAAGCTTGCAGGTAAGCAAGGTAGGATAGACAAAAGAGTGAAATTTGCATCGATTCGAGTTGCATAGGAATCGAGGCCGCGCTTGATTTCGCCGATCGATTCATCGTCATCGACCCAAAAATCAAAGTCACTGTACAATTTTGCAGTTTGAAGACGGGCTTCTTCATATCTAGGAGCTAGATGAGCAGCATCAGGAGTTGCTTTGATCTGAGTAGCAAGGGTATCGAGGCTACTAGCCATGCACGAAATTTGAATCTTAAAATTTCTTGTATCTCTTTGAAGTCTGGTTCGATCTGCTTGATAGTCTGCGAAGGCGCTGGAATCAAATCCGATAGAGCTGACAGCAAAGAGAATGGAATAGATAGAGTTCAGATTCATGGTCATATATTTCCCCTAATGTTTAGTCTTGCAAAATGAGTCGCTATCAGAAAGATAGTCAGATAAATGCATTGCTCAAATATCATTTGGTTTAGAGAATTGTCAAAATTGGATTTATCAAAACGATGACACAAAAAATATTAAAGCGTCATATTGGCGGAAAATGGGTTCGTTTGTTTCCATTGCAGAAATCTTTTAGCAAATAGAACCTCTTTTTGTTCGTCGGGAATCGACTCAAACCAATCACCTTTTGATTTTGGAAATAGACTTTTGCGATTGATCACGCAACTTATCTACAAACCAGACTCAGCAAGTGATGCAATAAGTTCTTGTTGCTTGGGAGTAAATTCAGGTGGAATCGTATACTCGACGATTGCATAGAAATCACCGCGTCGCTTTTGGCCGGGAACTGGAAATCCTAGTTCTTTGAGTCTGATGCGAGTACCAGGTTTTACCCCTGATGGGACTTTAATTTTCTTAGGACCTTCCAAAGTTTCCACATCTTTTGACGTACCCAAAAGAGCTTCTGAGAGCTTAAGTTGAAGTTTTCCTTCAATATCATCGCCATTGCGGGTGTACAAATGATGATTCAAGACTGTGACGATAACATATAAGTCTCCTGGTCGCCCTCCGGGAAACTGACTTCCAGCTCCTTTTCCTTGAATCCGCAGCTTTCCTCCATCTCTGACGCCCGAGGGGATTTTTAGAGTGAAGTCCCTGGTAGATCCATCAGTTAATTTGAAACTTATATGCTTTTCCACACCGTGGTAGGCATCATTGAAACCGATTGAAATAGGATACTCAAGATCTTGACCTTTTTGGTTTTGACCGCCAAATCCACCACCAAATCCACCGCCAAAAGATCCGCCAAAAATCCTACTAAAGATATCTCCTGGGTCAAAGCCAGCGTCTCGAAAAACATTTCCGAAATCTGCACCTCTAAAAATATCTTCTTGGCTATATTGCTGATGAAATCTCGAATCTCCGTAGGCATCGTATTGTTTTCGTTTCTCTGCATCTGAAAGAACGGCGTATGCTTCGGAAATTTTCTTGAACTTATCTTCGGCAGCTTTATCACCAGGATTTCGATCGGGGTGATATTTCATCGCCAACTTACGATAAGATTTTTTAATGGTGTCTTCATTTGCACCTTTTTCGACTTCAAGGACTTTA
>JAPLFV010000271.1:7594-9461 GCA_026390495.1 Pseudomonadota bacterium
TTAAACAGTTACCTTTGGTTTGAGCTAACACGATCAATTACATCTTAGTATGGAGAATGGTGCCAATTGATTGGAAGTCAAGAGCATAGAAACGGTAAATTTGAAGTCGGACTTAAAAATTAAAGTAGGATTTTGATCAATTGTGGTTAACCTTTGGCCGTCTATTGGAACAGATTTCGTTGAAGGGGTTTTTTTGCGCTACATGAGTAAAAATTAATCAAATTTGCAGGGTTTTGGGACATCGTCTAAGATGGGGACAATACCATTTTCAAAAATTACTTTTGGAGGGCTTATGGCATCAATATATGGTTTTCGGAAACATAGAGCTTTATTATGTTTAATTACAGTTGCAATTTCGGGGTCTTGTAAAAGTCGAGGTACTAATCCAGCATCAAATTTAGAAAGTCGTTCTGATATTGTTGTCGATGATTCACCTGGATATCGAACTTTGGATCTGGATGACAATGCCAAGCTCGAATCAGCGACTTGGTTGTCTTTAAACGGGAAAACTCTTGATTCGTCAAATGATCTTGAGACCAATTGTGCCTGGGTTTTAAAAGGCAGCGACGTATTTTGTGAACTTAAGAATTTGGTCGCTGAATTAGAGATTAGTATTGCAAACAATCGTAAGACTGGGCCAGCGCACGTCGATGTCAACCTAGAACTGATTCGTGCAGATTATTTGTCAACAGATTCCATACCCATTGAAACCAAGGATGATTTAGGAAGTATTTATTATAGAGGCTATTTTGCATTCTCCGGAGGATTTAATACGCATCAGTTTAGGGTTACAATTCCAGAAAAATCCTTTTTAGGGCGTTCTAAAACCGTTAAAGGCAGGATTGAGTTTGATAAAATTTCTTTTAAGACAATAGCATCTGTGCCTGGTCGGTCTCCTGTAGCGGCTCCAGTTTTGAGCGCACAAATTGCGATTAAGCGCAATTTTAATCATATCAAAGGGTATGAAGGATTGATGAGTCCAATCAATGTGGATACCTATGTCGCAAAATTAAAAATAAAATAAATTTTTCGCGGTGTGGCTTATGCCGCTTAAAAGAAAGTGGCATCGCGATATTATGTGATTACACCAAATGCTTTCTAATTGCTTCGGTCTTCTTAAATTGACGCTCCATGGAATCTTCTTGAGTCACATTTCGAGCGTCATTGAATGTAAACCAACGTACATCGTGGGATTCGTCAGAAATGAGAGGCAAACATCTTGAGTCGCTGACGATCAAGAATCGCACATCGAAGTGCCAGTGCTCTGGCGAAGTTGCAGTCTTAGGAATGACATGGGTGTCTAAATCAAACGGGATGGCTCTTTTTAAAGGGCGCAGATGCGGAAATATAGCCTCTTCATATTTCAGCAATGACAAGTCCTGTAGACCAGACTCTTCGTGGGCTTCCGTCATGGCGACGTCCACCACGTCATGGTTGCCGTCGGCATGTCCACCCAATTGAAGCCAGATATCTAGTTTTTTGTGATGAGTCAATAAAACCTGTGTTAGGTCTTGATTTACAATAAGTGCAGAGCCTGTAATGTGACCCGGTACATTAGTTCGGTCAAAGCATCTGTCAGCGCTCTTAACAAAATCGAGGAAGTTTTTTGAAATTTCAAAATCGCGCTGCTGCACTCGCCCAGACAGGACTTGATTTTGCCCCCACGAATCCTGATAAAGTTGAATGATATCTAAAAGGTCTTGACGATGCATTGATTCGTACCCATCAAATGACTTGGATATACCTTCGCGGAACAATGAGCAGTAATTAGATTCTGCTGAAAAAGGGTTAGTTCAAGGCACGAAGAGAAAAAAACGCGGAGTGTATATAGCATACTCGAGCATTTTTTTCGATGAAGTAACGCAGA
>JAPLFV010000271.1:9513-39730 GCA_026390495.1 Pseudomonadota bacterium
GCAGAATCTATTTAATGCAAAACGATGTTCTTTAGCTATAAAATAAATACAAACACCAAATTTGGATGAAGTAATCAAAATTGCGGAATCGCCATTAGATGCACCAATGGGTTACAATGAGTATGTTTTTTGCAGGGTAAGTTTAGCTAAATCAAGCTTCATAAGAGCGACGTTTCGCGAAGTTCTATACCAGGGCGTTTGAAATGAGGCTATTTGTCCTTCTGTTACAAACCCTGAAGTCTGCAACGCCTTTTGTCTTTTGTCTCCGACGGCGCAACCCAAAATGACATCTACGTTACATTTCCGGGCAATTTGAATCCTTTGTTGATCAATACGCCCTCCAATCCCTTGGCCTCGCCACTTTGGGTGGACGACGAGGCGACTCAAAAAGGCGGCGCTAGAAATTTGTAAAGGTAAACTAGGCACCTCTCTAGGAGCCTCAATGAGTTCTGACCGACTCAGAAATAATGTTATTCTCCCATAACCCACAAGGTTTTGGTTGTCCCATACAAGTACGTGAACGGCGTTTCGGTCTAGTGCATCGTCCGATTCGGACTTGGCTTGATCAAAAACTTCTACGTCTGCTCGAGAGTTTTCTTCGTGCTTCCAAACATAACGAATCAGAGCATCAACTGGCGATCGCTCAGTGTCTGTAAGTCTATTTTTTGTGACCATTTCTAACATAAGATTCTCACGGTCGAACGTTTGACCCCGCTCTGATTCAAACCAATCACCGCCTCTCAAGGGTAGGAGAGGCACATAGGCATATGCAAAAAAAGTGCAAAGCAGATCGCAGAATGCGTCGAAATGTCGCTTTTTATGGTTTAGATTTCCACCTGTAATTGTAGCCAGTTGGCATCAATAGACGGCAGTGCTTTGATGAAAAATGAGACATAATTTGAGTTGCGGCAGGCGGCTGTTCGTTTTTGAGGCGTAAAAAATGTTACTGGTAAATTTTTGGAACACTTTTTTTATCCCCAAATCGAGTATTTTCCACGCGTTCTTAGAGGCCAAACTAGATGGGAGGATACCATCCTTCCGACTACAAGCTTGGTGAGGCCGATATCTCTGGCACCACGATTGTAAAAAGATTTTCGGAGTTGGTAAATAAATAGGACCGGCTTGAACTAAGCATATCCTGATAGCGCAAAATTGCGTCCTTAATAAATTTCAGATCAATCTCTGTATCTATCTTTTCTATAGATTCGTTTTTGGACGATACAATGGAAATTTTTAAACCTTTGGGATCAGCAGGCTCAAAATGAATTGGTTCGAACTGAATCACCCATTTCTTTGATCCAGTGGTTACAAAATTTAAAAAAATTGCATATTGAAGACAGGAACGCAATACAGTTGAATCAAGGGTAAATTTGTAAAACCAAACTTCTCCTTGCTCTTCATCTTCCATCGCAGGAGTAGGTATGTAAGTTAGTCCAACGCGACGCAGAAAAATACCTTCGTTCTCTTCAAACTGGGTCCAAAATTTCTTAAGACTCACTCCCTCTGCAGCGCTAGGACTGGCACTCAAAGCAGAGGTATCAAGGACGGACCTAACCGCGACGCGCATGAATTCTAGATTCATGAGGGGCTGTTGCAAAGTCTCAACGCCTTGTCCACCGTCCCGAATCAACGTGTCCAGCAATCCTCGAAGCTGCGCAATGGGGGTGTTAAGATTGTGACTAATCAAGGATATAAAGTTTTCTTTGATATCGGTTGTAGATTCAGCGGTTTTTTCGGCGGCTTGCAATCGCCATTTTCGGTAGCTGTTAACTGCAACTGAAATAAAGGCAGCCGCTATAAACATTGCAAATCCCGCCGTAATTATGGGAATTATGGGCATATAAACATTGCTGGTTCGGATGCCAAATACATTGGCGATTGGCAAACCAATGGCGCAAATTAAGAAAGGGCCCAAAGCAAGACCTTTTAATTTATAGATGGCATAGATGATTGCAAGACACATAAAAGACAGAGCTAAATCACATAGCCACGCGGGCACAACTGCGACAGCCATATCATCTAAGAACATTTGAGCCATAGTAGCCCAAAAAACATGAAATGGAATGCCATCGCTCATCAGGGTTCGATTATCGGGAGATAAGGATATAAAAGTCTTTTGAAGCAGGTCCTTGTTGTCGCGAAACTGCAAATCTTGAGTGACGTCATTTCCGATAAATATCGAAGAGCCATTCTTTATCTCCGCAGTTACCGGGGGTCTGAAGTCCAAAAAAGATAGGTTAGTGAGGCTCTTAGGGTCAGGCAGATTCAATACAAAATTAGGAAGAGTATGAGGCAAATTTTCTGAAATCATCCAGGGTTTTGGATGGGGCCAAAACTCCTTGACAATCTGCTGAGGCATCCAAGTCCATTCATAATTAACAGTGCAAAATGCGTTGACGTCGTAATAACAGTCTCGTGCCTCTGCAATTATATATTTCCTAGACAATTCTTCAGGAACTGCGCCTGTGGTATACAAATGTACGGCCAGAATGACTTTTGAGGCGAGGCCAAGTCTGTCAATTGTGTCTGTCAAGGGCCTCAGATATTCAACGGAAAGTGGATGTGCACTGCTAAGCCAGCTAATGACCACAAACCTAGGATTGTGGATCGAGACTCGCTCCAAAATCGCGGCATATTCAGCGATGTGGGCATCCCTCAAAGTTTGATGCGGCGCAGGACGCAGTGTTGGCATATCAGAATCCCGAACGGAAATTGTAACAACTTTGTCCGCTGTCGAGGAACTGTACTGCGAATTTCTAATAGCAAAACGCAAAAGGCTTGCTTCAGCATAAGCTCCTAAGCTTTCGCGTTTACCGCCGAACCTCATGGTCGATAAGATGATTCCAATCAGAGCGGTACCTAGCAAGATTGGTGCTATAAATCGTAGCGAGGTGGGAACTTTAAAATTCATGGCAAGACTGAAACTTTTTTTCTTCATTTTCATGGCAATATCACCCTAAACTCGCTACCTCCGTTTGGAGATGATATGACATCAACTCTTCCGCCCATTCCTTCAGCGAAATATTTACTTAGATACAGACCAAGACCTGAACCTTTCGAATTATAAATTCTTTCATCTTGGATACGATAAAATTTTTCAAAAATTCTATCTCTCAAACTTTCCGGGATACCTGGACCGGAATCAATGACGCTCAATACGTACTCTCGATTGGAATTTCGAACTCCACGAATGACGATCCTGGAGTCGTTCGGAGAATATTTAACAGCGTTGGATACAAAATTAAATACGATAGAGTCGAGTAAACTAGCATTTGCGACAATATCTGAGGCATTGTCAGCAATGTCGATCTCGATCACTATTGATTTCTCTTGAGCTTTGATTTCAAAGCGTCGCGTAATTTTTTGAACAAAATCCCGAACGTCGAATCGAGTTTTCTTGGCTCTGTGAGATAAATTTTCTAATTCTGGAATTTGCCGAATGCTTTCTAGGTAGTCGTTAAATTCTTCTCCAGCGGAAAATGCTCGGCGGTAGAGATCACTTGCTCGCGGGTTCGATGCCGTGATGAGAGGTTGGGTTGCTCTTACTTGCCCTACAATCAATTGAGTGACTGTCTTGAGCCAAGAGGCAAAATCTGTCAAGAAAAGCGATTGAATTCGAGCGACTTCGTTTTTTGCGTCAGCTTTTGCTTGCTTTGCTGCCATATCCTTTAGTTCGCCTTTTAGGCGTCTTACGGCGGCAAAGATACTGACAAGCGCACTTGCGAAAAATGTATCTGCCAAAGGTATTGAGCGATTTAGGAAGTGAAATGATAACGCATGCGCAAACAGAAGGACTAACCAAAGAATGACGGTAAGAGTGCTTGCAGTAAAACTGCCAAACTCCCAAAGAAGCCCTATAAGGGTAGCGACAATAATTGTTTGGAGAAAATTGAAGGCTGGATCAAGTTCCTTGATATTCCTGTCGTGGATAAGATTTTCAATCGCATTTGCAACGAGGTATGTTGTGGACATACCCTTTTCCGCGGTTTGTTCGTTGCCTATCAGTGGAGTATTTACCAACATCATGTCAGTCGTTTGAAACGGGATTTCTCGATTAACTGTGTATCCTAAAATCACAACTTTTCCCTTAACCTCTTCTAGAAGTTGACGGGGATTGGAGTCGGCTAATTTTGCTGAGATCGTTTTGAACTTTGAGGGGTGGACATGATTGAGAGTGTATCTTTCATTAATCTCACCATATGAGCCTTTAACAATGCTTGCTACTTTTACCGGCAGCATTAACTCTTCACTAAGGCCTCGGTAACCCATATATCGCAACTCTCTCACCAATACATTTGATCTCTTGCGAAAAGTTTCGTAGCCGAAAACTCGGTCTCTAATCGTACCCAACGGGTAAGGTATCTGGGTGACACTTGGGACTGTGCGATTGTATTCTGTTGTGCCCACCAACATGCGTTGATCAAATTTTACGATTTCTACGAGTTCGTTCAAACGATCGTCTGTGTGGGGAAAGGCATGATTTGGTAGAAGAAGCGAAATGGAAAGGGCCTCAGAGTTTGCTAATAGTCCAGCGACCCTCGTGACGGCATCAATGGAAAGAAAGGGGCGTTTTTTACCATCGTATGAAACCCTCATTTGGGTAACGTCGAGAGTCTCAATTGCAGACTCATCTATTGCAAGAACAACAATGTCATTTGAGTCGTTTACTTCGGGCGCCCACTTCATTCGGACGTCAAAAAACCATTCCTCCAGAACATCGCGAAACTCTGTGTTGTAAAAAACGTAGGCGACTATCGCAAATGACGCAAACATGAACCATAGAACGGGATCACGAGAAAAAATTCGGTACATGTATCGATTATTAGCTTTTTTCACAGAGGCTTCTGGGCTTTGTGTCGGTAGGTTGCTGAATAAGGAATCTGGTTGCTCGTCAATTGAGCTATCAGAGTCCATTTTTTCTATGTCGTGTTTAGTCTGCAAAATTAATTCAAATCCTTATAGTCATGTCCAATAAGTTGAAGTGACGTTTGTCCTCGAAAGGTGTTTTTTGAAGCAGAGACAACGAAATGGGCTATAGAATTGATCTTTAAAGAATCGGTCACAGTACCGAAGAAGATAATCTTTACAAAATTTTTACTTGTTTCAATAGTCAGGGTCGTGTGCTTTGGATTTCCAGTTAATTTGTCGTTCAGGAATCTGATCTCCTTGATTCTACCTTCAACTAAAAACTTTGGCTCTTCAAAGCCGTGACCAAATGGTTTAAGTTCATCGAGCAGTGAAATCAATTCCAGATTGAGCAATGACCCAATCAACCCACAGTCATAGGAAATTTTGCTTTGCCAGATGGTTGGATCAGCATGGAATTTGGCATTTGCAAAGTCTGTCAGGGCCGCACGAATTTCGTTTTCATGTGCTTCCGGAAACGTGAAACCTCCAGCTGCAGAATGACCACCAAATTTTAAAAATAGGTCTTTACAAGACGTCATCGCGTCCGTGACGTCAAACCCTTTTAAGCTCCGTGCGGAACCCTTACAAATTCCGTCTTTTTTTTGATATAGCCAGGTAGGCTTCCAAAAAATCTCGCTGAGTTTAGAAGCCGCAATCCCCACGACACCAGGGTGCCAGTCTCCTCCGAGAAAGAGAATCGGTGCATCATGATAGGCAAATCTATTAACGTCAGACAATGCTTCGTCGACTATTTTTGTCTGAATCTTCTTTCGACGTTCGTTACAAAGGCCCATGAATGCAATCAGATCAGTAGGGTCTTCTTTTATAAATGCATTGATGATGATATCTGCATGTTCTAGGCGTCCAACAGCATTGATTCGAGGCCCCAACCTAAAACCTACATCTTTTTCGTCGCCCTCTTCAATTTGAGCGGCCAATCGTAATCTCTTTAAAATGGGTCGCTCACTTTTCATTAATGCATCGACACCCATTTTAGCAATTTTATGATTAACGCCATTGAGGGGCACGACGTCACAAATGGTTGCCATGCCAGTCAATGCCAAGATATCTGTCCATACAGGGGTTGTCATAGAAGCTTCTAAGTGGCGCGCTAATTGTCGAAGTAAGACAAATGTAATTCCGCAGCCACAAAGCTCCTGGTAGGCGGTATCTGGGTGCATCTTTGGGTTTAAGATGAGGCAGTCTGGCATTTTTTCTGGTTGAATTTTGTGATGATCGGTGCAGATAAATACGACGTTTCGCTCTTTGCAGTAAGCCGCTTCAGCATTTGCTGTAATTCCCGTGTCCATAGTGATTATGACGTCAGCATTTTGCTCATTAACAAGATGCTTAATGGCATCTAAATTGACTCCATATCCCTCGTTAAAGCGGCAGGGGATATAATGAGTGTAATTTGTATAGCCAATGGATTGAAAAAACCAAATCCATGAGACGCAACTCATCGTTCCATCCACATCATAGTCAGCATACAGAGCAATTCGTTTGTTTGCTAAGATAGCGCCATGAATGGCATCCAAAACGTCGTGCAATCCATAGTTCCCATAATCAAGCGATTTCGTTGCCTCAAATTGTCGATTTGAATACAGCAAGTTCCGCAATTCAGCTAAACTATTTGGCCGATTGTTGCTTGCCGAAATCCAGTTCTTAAATTTCTGACCGTTAGTAGCACTGTCCATCGCTTTTTTTCCACAGAGGTAAGGAGCTTTCAGGAAGCAATTAACAATTTTATGGCATGCCAGTCTTATATCGTATTCAGTTGACTGATGGCTAGGCCTTAAAAACTACGATGATGAAATGTGACTAAAAAATGGGAGCGCTTTTTTTAGGAATTTGAATGGCGATTTGTGAATATTTTAATGCACCCTCAATTATTGACGTTTTTACTTGTCAAATTCAGTCAACATTGAAATAGTAACGGTCTGTTGAAATAGGGTTATCAATGTATATCAATTGGGGGCGAATTTATGTCGAGTTATGATGCAATTTATTTTTTGATGCGTTGGCTGCATTACTTTTTTGGTGTGATTTGGATTGGTCATTTATATTATTTCAATTTTACGCAGGTTCCCTTTTTTGGAGAAACCGATGCCGCCACCAAATCTAACGCTATTCAAAAACTAGTTCCTAGAGCGCTTTGGTGGTTTCGATGGGGTGCAATGTTTACGTTTGTGACTGGTTTTGTCATGCTTTCCATGTGGGGAGCCCGTGTCGGCGGAGACGCACTTAAAACCTCGTTTGGTCTATTTATTTGCGTCGGTGCCTTGTTGGGTACTGTGATGTTCTTGAATGTTTGGCTAGTTATTTGGCCAAATCAAAAAGTTGTGATTGAGTCCACAACTTTGGCTGCTCAAGGAAAGCCTGGATTGCCAAACGCAGCGGCTAGTGGTGCTGCAGCATTGTTAGCTTCTCGGACAAACACAATGTTCTCTCTTCCGATGCTTTTTTTCATGGGCGCGGCGTCTCACTTACCACTTCCTTCAACGGAAGGGACAGATTTTACAAATGCGTTGCTAGTTGCGACTTTGATTATTGCGGCTTTAGAATTTAACGCGGTAAAAGGAAAAATAGGGCCAATGGCAACAGTAAAAGGCGTAATTCATGCCGGCGTTGCATTGACCGTCGTATTGTTTGGAGCTCTTTGGGTCATGGCCTAGTCCGAAATTTTCATTAAACTTGAAACCTCTTCGAATCCCAGGAGTTTTTGATTGTGATTAAGCAAAATGTCTTTCTTTTGAGAGTCGGATTTCTGGGTTTTCTGTTTCTTTCGGTTTCAAGTTGTCAATGTGATCGCGCTGATTCTACAAAAAACGCCCCCTTAAGTGCTGAGGAGACTCTAGTTAATAAGGGGCGTTTGGTTTACCAAGCAAATTGCTCTGCCTGCCACAACTCAAATGTCAAAATGAATGGAAGCCAAGGCCCCGCGTTGTTTGGATCCTCCAAAGAGCTTTTGACTGCCAAGATATTAGACGGTGTATATCCTGAAGGTTATGCCCCAAAGCGATCGACTGGCCTGATGCCAAAACTTCCCCATCTAAAAAATGATATTGACGCTTTGCATGCCTTTATTAATGCAGCACAATAGCTTGTAGCTGAATTGATACAAATGTGTTTGGGTATGTCTGAGGTGGAGGTAATCTGAATGAAACGTCTTGAATTGATCCCTGATGTCGTAAGGCATTCTATTGGCGGTGAATTGGTCCGGTCGCAAAATGGAGAAACATTCGATAATGTAAATCCTGCGACAGGCGAAGTCATATGCAAAGTTTCAAAGGGATCGGATGAAGAGATAAATTCAGCGGTAGAATCTGCCACTCAGGCGTGGAAGGTTGGTCCTTGGTCGCAATATAACCAGTCTCAAAGATCTAGTTTGCTTAGGCGCGTAGGAGATTTGATTCTTCAGCGAAAAGAGGAATTGGCAGAGCTAGAAAGTCTGGATACAGGAAAGCCTATCAGCGAAACTCTCAATGGAGATATTCCGCGTGCGGCCTTTAATTTTCATTTTTATTCTGAATTGTGCGCTCATCAGGTCTCTCCGAGTTTTCGGTCTGATGATGGAAGCATCCATACAACGCTACGAGAGCCCTTAGGAGTTGTTGGGCTGATTACGCCCTGGAATTTGCCCTTGTATTTGGCAACGTGGAAACTTGCACCTGCACTGGCCCAAGGTAATGCAATCGTTTTAAAACCTGCAGAGCTGACCCCCCTGACTGCCTTTGCCATGCATCATATTTTTCAAGAGGCAGGCTTGCCTCCTGGTGTCGTTAATATTGTCCAAGGATTTGGAGGAGCAAGCGCAGGCGAGGCACTTGTTAAGCATCCTGGAGTAAAGGCTATTTCTTTTACTGGAGAAACAGTCACTGGATCATCGATAATGGCTGCAGGTGCCCCAACTTTAAAAAAGATGTCCTTTGAATTAGGCGGTAAAGGAGCGTCAGTTATTTTTGCAGACGCTGACTTGCAGCTTGCGGCAAAAACAGCAACACGGGCTGCTTTCAGAAATGCTGGTCAAGTTTGCTTGGCTGGCTCTCGATTATTAGTCGAGGAGTCAGTGTTTGAGCAGGTAATATCCATTGTTAAATCTGAGATGGCCCAGATTAAAATGGGAGATCCTTTAGATCCAAGTGTGACACTTGGTAGCCTAGTCAACCTTGAACATCGCAATAAAGTGGCAAGCTATGTGGAGTATGCTCGTAAGACAAAAGGGCATGAAGTCATTGTGGGTGGTCGAATTCCGGATCGCTTTCCGGAATCGTCGGCCTATTTTGAGCCAACTCTGATAAAAGTTGATTCGCAAGCGTCACGACTGATTCAAGAGGAAGTTTTTGGTCCTGTTTTAACTGTTCAGACATTTAACTCGTTAGACCAAGCAATTGAGTTGGTCAATGGTACGAAGTATGGCCTCAGTGCATCTGTGTGGACTAAAGACATTAACAAAGCGCAGTTTGTATCTGGAAAATTAAGAATGGGTCTTGTGTGGATCAATAGTTGGTTTATTCGTAACCTCCATACAGCATTTGGTGGAATGAAACACAGTGGTGTTGGACGAGAAGGCGGTCAATACAGTTTGGATTTCTTTTCGGAAATGAAAACTATTAGCCAAGCCAACCCGATGTTTGATGCGCCTACCAAAACTTGGATTTAGTTTACTTAGCGATTTTTTTTCGAGGCATGTTATTGGTTTTGGAGCTTTTTACCTATAAACACGGCAAGCAGTGAGATACCTACCACTGGCAAATAATGCCAAAAAAACAAGTGCAGTATTGCATCATTGTGACAGATGAATTGAGCGCTGATTGCGCCCAAGGCTGCAGCAGATAATCCAGCGAATATTGAAGTCAAAAACAGATTGAATTTTGCTTGGACTCTAACAATAAAGAGGATCATGGCTGCTATCGGTAGACCTAAAAAGGCAATATCCCGAATGCATGAAAAACCACTTCCGATTTCGCCGCCATCTCCCATTAAAATCTTAATGAAAAGATAAAGTCCCCAGCCCGCCAAAGTTAACAATGGGGTAACCTTAGTTGCAGTTTTATGCACATCTGGAATGCTGAGCAAAAATGCTGACAGAGCGGAAGAAATCGCTAAAACGACCATGAAGATCACTTGAATAATGACCTCGGGTTTTAGCATTGCAGAATAATAATCATCGCGAATTCCAAACAACGCGAAAGCTCCACTCAAACAAAATAAGGAAACTAAAGACCACTTAATCAAGTTTTTTAGGGGAGAGTCGACTGGATTAACCGGCTCAGATTCATTCGATAATTGTGTAATCAAATCATCTGTATTCATAGCTCTCCTCCTTTCAATATTGTGCGCAGTTTTTCATAGGCACGATGGGCATTGACCTTAATGGCACTTTCTGTAGTCCCCGTAAGATTGGAAATTTCTTTCACTGACAATCCATCTAATTTCATTAGAGTCACAATTCGACGTTGCTTTTCTGGGAGAGTTTCCAGAGCTTTAAGGGCACGATCTGAAAGTTCTGCAAAGCTCTCATCTGATAAAGCGTTTGAGGCATCAAAAAGTTGCATCGATTCAATCACATCGATACTTCTAGGGTCTTCTATTTTTTGGTGTCTGCGGATCTTTCGAAAATGGTCAATAGTTGTGTGTCGACAAATGGCGTAAATCCAAGGAAAAATTGGGCGCCCTGGAATATAAGTATGGCGATACTTGTGGATCGCAATCAATGAGTTTTGCAAGATGTCATCTTGCCAGTTGTGATCTGCACCAAGTGAGCTTATAAACGGCCTAAGTATCTTAGTCGTTTCTTTTAGAAAAAGGTTATAACTGACCTTGTCTCCGGATTGTCCTGCCATCATTAAAATTGCAAATTTTTGCTGAATATGGGGATCTTTAGACACTACATCACCTGACTTGAATTCTGTCGCCCGGATATACTAAAATTTTGCGTCAAAGACTCACTTTGCAAGCGACCTAGATCCAAAAAAGTTACAGTGAGATCGCAATGACTTAGTGCTGTATGGAAGACTCTGTAATAATCCAATGCCCATAGTCCCTTAGGTCAGTCACAAATCCAATCTCGGTACAAAGAGTTTCGCCACGAGAAATAATTCCAACTAACTCGAGCCTTGAAGTCTTGCTCTTGGAGGTTGTAAAGGCTGGACCTCCAGAGTCGCCCACACATGCTGTTTTGCCTCGTTGACCGCCGTATCGGAGTTCGTGATTGACGGAGTCTATTTTAGAAACGCTTGTGGTAACAGCCCTCAAAACTCCAAGACCTTTGTTTGGGCGAACCTCACTGGCACCGTAACCTGCCAAAACCAATGCGTCATTTCCCGAGATTTGCTTGTCATTCGTTGGCAAGGTATTAGGCGCAAATGAAACTGGAGCATCTGACTCTAGAAAGATAAGTCCAATATCCGCTGGGATGGAAAGAGGCTCTTCAATTTCAAGTTGAGATTCATCAAAATCAGGGTGAGTTACGGAGTGCCCAATCTTGATGGTTGGAGTTTCCTCAGAAATATTGCCAAAACTCACCACACTATCAGGTGTCGTTTGCAAAATGCAATGCGCCGCCGTTAACACAACTCGGCGTGCAATAACAACCCCACTACAAAACGACTTCAAATTGAGACTATTGACCAATGCTACCGTAGATTTTGCAATTGAATGGTCAGCGGGGATCTCTTCACCGCCTACGATTTTTTGTTCGCTGAACGATTGCTTTTGGGAGCAGCTAAAAATCGCAACGCCATTTAAAAGGAGGAATAAACTTATGCTTTTAATTGACATTTCAAACCTCCACAATCGACTCCAAGTTCTAAATAGATGCACGGTACCTGGGTCTTAAATTTATACCTGTGATTGGCCAAGTGGTCAATATAAATAGCCTAAAATATACGCAATTGCGCTTTAAGTTTTAGATATGTGACCGGTAGAACATCTGGCCTGCCGTCCCAGTGGAGGGAATGGGTCTGAAATGATTCATTTTTTTGAGCCAACCTCTGAATATTCCAACTTTATAAAGTACAATAGTAAGGCCTGGCTGTTAACACACCAGACTCGATTTGCATTGAAATTTCTCTAACTAACGAAATCTTAAGATGTCTTTAGAAAGGTAGTTCCACACAATGAGCCAAATGAAATTGCTGACATCTCGTCGATTTTTGCCTCTCTTTTTGACACAATTTTGACAATTTTTTCAAAAACGCTCTCGTAATTCTCGTTGCATTTCAAACAGGGAATATATTGGGTCTTCCTGCATCACAGATTGTGGTGCTTGCAGGTGGGATTTTCATTTTGCCGTTTTTTCTATTTTCTGCCACGAGCGGGCAGTTGGCTGATAAATATGAAAAATCAAAATTGATTAGGATTATTAAATTTACTGAAATTGTGATTATGGCCATTGCGAGTCTTGGATTTTTGACAAGTCATTTTGAACTTCTGCTCGTTTCATTATTTTTGATGGGTGTCCACTCGACCGCATTTGGTCCTTTAAAATATTCAATTTTACCTCAACATTTAAACGAAAATGAAGTGGTTGGAGGAAATGCTTTAATTGAAGCAGGGACCTTTTTAGCTATTTTGTTTGGTACCATTGCCGGTGGAATCATCATTAGCATTCCTGAAAATGGAGCTCTCTATCTATCCATTGGAATCATTGTAACTGCCATAGCAGGTCTCGGGACTTCATATTTGATACCAGTCGCGGAACCTTCATCTCAAGATATCCCCATTAACTGGAATCCAATAAAGCCTACTATTCAGATTTTAAAAATGGCGAAAGAAAATGAGAATGTTTTCTATTCGATCATGGCAATTAGTTGGTTTTGGTTTTTTGGCGCTGCGTTTTTATCGCTATTTCCCATTTATGCAAAATCGGTTTTGAGTGCTGATCAATCCGTTATTACACTTCTATTGGCTACGTTTTCCGTTGGGGTGGCATTCGGATCACTTTTGTGTGAAGCGATGTCTCGGAAGCGACTAGAACTGGGTTTAGTGCCGTTTGGCAGTATTGGAATGAGTATTTTTGCAATGGATCTCTATTTTGCAGGCGTTCCACTTTTGGATAAATTGGATGTGGGGCAGTCCCTTCATACCTATTTGACAATTGTTCAGACATTTGAAGGGCGTCGAATCATATTTGATCTTTTTTCTCTCGCAACGTTCAGTGGTTTTTTTATTGTTCCGCTTTATACATACATTCAGATCAAAACTCCTGAGGCCCTGCGCTCAAGAATCGTTGCAGCGAACAATATATACAATGCGATTTTTATGGTCGTGTCATCTCTCGTTTTGATGATTGTCATGCATTTTGGTCTAGCACCTCACGAAGTCTTCTTTGTTTTGGGTTGCATGAATGCGATCGTTGCGACCTATATTTATTTCTTTATGCCTGAATTTCTTTTGCGATTCTATGCATGGTGTATTGCACATGTAATGTATCGCATGACGATTACGGGACATCATAAGATTCCTGCAGAGGGTCCGGCGATTTTGGTCTGCAATCATGTTACCTTTGTTGATTGGTTAATTTTGGCAGCAGGCATCAGGCGCCCCGCACGATTTGTTATGGATCATTCCTTTTACAAGGGTTGGCTACTGAGAACTATTTTGAATCAAGCCAAAGTTATCCCAATCGCTTCCGCAAAGGAAAGTCAGGAGAATCAGGATCGAGCCTTTGACAAGATAAAAGAGGAACTTGCTAAAGGCGAGTTTGTTTGCATTTTCCCAGAAGGAAAAATTACTTACGATGGTGAGTTAAACGTTTTTAAAACCGGAATCGAGCGGATGATTAAGTCCTCTCCGGTCCCAGTTATACCCATGGCCATGCATAATTTATGGGGCAGTTATTTTAGTCGCAAAGGTGGCGGAGCGATCAAAAAATTGCCGCGCAGATTCTGGTCCGCCATTTCGCTTGAAATTGGAGATCCGATTCCTGCGGTTGATGTTACTGCCGTAAAATTGCAGGTTATAGTTCAGGGCATGCTTGATAGTGGTGGAAAACCAAAAGTCCTGTAACAGTTTTTACTTGTGCAGTGGAATAATAGGGACGCGAATTTTGCTCTCGAAGCCCTGTAATTAGCAGGGGTGCTATAGGTAGTTTCGGTCCCTATTTTTAGTAAGTACCGAGATCGCCCGGCATCAACTAAATTTCCAATAGTTGGTCATTTATGGCGCTCATACCTTCAACTTGGATCTGTGCATTTCATTCGTACCTCGTCAGTGTATAGCGAACCTGTTGGTAAAATAAGCTATGCCAAGGAAACGCCGACTAATGGGACTCTTTTCATCAAAACAATAATAAAATATATGAAGCAGCGATTAATTTGTCATTGCTTTTGCAAACACTTTCGCCCATCCAATCATCGTCTGAGCCTCATCTGTGCGCGTATCTGGAATGTGATTAAACCCGACCATCTTGATATTATCAAATGCGCCATCTAGATCTACTTGGATAACGTTTCGAGAGGAGTCGATCAGAGATCGATCTACGAAATCTAAGCTGTCAGATTTTGGTTTGCTAAAACGGAGAAGGCCTCCTGCTAACGAGATAGGAATACCTTTGGCAGCATGAAGTGCGATGTAGCTTATGTTGTTGCACAGATAGATGTTTCTAGACCTAGCCGCAGGTTCTGCTACGACGCCAAAGATTTTATTTTGATTTTGCCTGCGAATTGACGCGGCCGTCTCATGGGTCACCGAAGCCAGATTATCCTGATTCCAAAGCATTGAAATCTCTTCCTCAACTCCAGGCTGTTTGGGATCAAGTATCGGTGCGTAGGATGATTGACTATCGATCTCCGGAAGATTAACAGGGATGGGGCGTCCATAAATATCATATCCGGTCAATGCCATAGCTCTGTTGAGAGCACCGCCTTCAAACTGTCCCACATTGGGAGTCGTGGTGACTCCGCCTCCTGTCATGATCACTGAATCAGGCTTAAATCGGCGCGCTTCCTCAAGAAGAATTGCTGCGGCCTGATCCCATACGACTTCCAGCAGTAAAAAACAAACCGTTACTTTCTTACCATCAATCTCAAGAGTCCTTTGCGATGCGTGGCCGCCAAAATCTTCAGGCGCTAAGATTGAGAGATTGCCAACTTTATCGCGATATACCCCCGAATAGGGAGGATCAAAACGGTCTAAATCTACTTCATCAGGCCAATATCTGGAACTTGCCATGGCCTGCACAACAGACCCTGAGATGTTATACTTAAATGACTGAAACAAGCTGTAACCAGCAAATATAACTCTGACACCTTCACCTGAGGAGTTACAGTGCGCGGCATCTGATTTACTGCGGTAAGATTGATATCTATTGCGTACCTCGACATTGCCGACCGGTCCAAGATTCGTATTTAAATTAGAAGACGGGGAGTTTCGGCATGCGAAACTGTTGGAGCAAACCAAAAGCAATACCAAGGTATGAAAGTTTAAAGACATAAGGGCTGAAATTTCCTTTCAATTTTCGACAAAAGACTACGCCGCTTTTAGCACCTTTTCATTCCCAACTTCAACAGGTGTTTTGTAACCTGTTGATCAGTGAAATAGCCGCGGATTGTACAGATCCTTCCATCACTCAATTGCACAAGTGCTTGCTTCTATTGGGTTGCAAGATTATTCGCATTAGCAGACAGCATCCTTGCGACACTTACTGCAACGAATTCCTACGTGCTAGCGGTACTTTGGTGTGCTTTGGCTGTAAGTTTCTCTGAGGCTATAATGGATTGTCCTTTGATGTTCCATTTTACAATACATTTATCGAATAAATGCAAAATCAATATGCCAGCAAAAACGTTCTAGCCCTAGGGGGCTAAAACCTTTAACAAGCGTTGATTTCCTTGATCACTAATATAGAGATATCCTCCGTGATATTTAACATCGACAGGGTTGCCCATTGTATTCTCAGAAGTGAAACCTACTCCAGAAGGGTCAGATGCGCCATTTGCCACAGTGGTAGTGAAATCAGATTGGCCAAATACACTATCAGCTGTGGCACCCGAAGACGTGGGGATTGCATTATAAACTAGGATTCGGTTATTTGTAGAATCGCTCAAATATAATTTCGTCCCATCACTTGCGATGCCAGATGGATTATAAGTTGTTGTTGCACTAGCCCCTTGAACGCAGGTTGTGAGGTCAGGTTGACCGATAGTATAGTTAGCGGATGTCGCATTGGCAGATGGGATGGTGTTCCATACTTGAAATCTTGTTGTGTCTGCAACGATCAGTTTGCTACCTATGACGTTGATATTGGTAGGGCTACTTAAACTCACAGCACTACATCCACCCAAACTAGCCGTGGTCATGTTGGTTTGACCGATAACGACATTGGCAGCTGCCCCGTCAGTTGCAGGGATAGCATTCCATCGCAAAACACGACCGTTTCCTGTATCAGCTACTAAGACAATTGTGCCGTTACTCCAAACACCGTGCGGGGCATTCATTGTCGAAGATGTTAGCCCCGTTGCCGAGGACGTGGAATTTGCCTGTCCAATTACAAAATCCGCATCATCATTATTGGTCGTTGGAATAGTCGACCACAACAGTACTCTGTTGTTACCATAGTCGACAACAAACAGCCTTGTCCCGTCACAATAAACACCTTTTGGATTATTGAGGCTAGACTTTGAAACGGCCCCTCCGCCATTGGGCAAAAGTCCTGCAAAATCCGTCTGACCTAATACGAGATCGGCTGCCTGATTAGCTGCTTCTGGAAGCGTGTTCCAAATCAGAACACGATTGCGATCACCATCACTCACAAAAAGTTTTGTACCGCAAATATGCGAACTTACCGGATTCAGCCGTGAAGAATTTGAACGGGCAATTAAACCAGTCGCAGTAAAGCCATCTTTGCCCAGGACTCCGTCTGCGGCTGCGCCGTTGGTCGTGGGTATGCTGTTGTAAACTAATATTCTCGAATTCATAATATCGGTGATATAAAGCTTTCCCGCATGGACTAAAATTCCTCCAGGATTGTTGAATGAAGTCGAACTTGCAAGGGTGTTGCCTTGGTTCGCAGCTGAAGAAGTGAAGTCAGGCTGTCCGATCACAACGTCTGCTGGCTGATTATTTGTGGTAGGCATTGAATTCCAAATTAAAACCCTATGGTTTAAAGCATCGCTGACGAAAAGCTTTCCAAGTGCATAATATATTTGTCCAGGAGTACTAAGTGAAGACGCAGTAGCGGATCCTCCAGCATTGGCGCTTCCCGAAGTAAAATTCGCCTGGCCTAGCACGATATTTGCGGCTGCGCCGTGAGTCGTTGGTACAGAGTTCCAAATCAAAATACGATGATTGAAGACATCTGTAACGATTAGTTTATTTTCAGCTACAATGACATCCGTTGCGGATTTCATTCCTGTTTGAGTGGTTGCCAATGCATTGGTTGTTAGATTCACTTGGCCAACAGCAACATCCGCACTAGCTCCGTTTGTAGTTGGCATACTATTAATCCGCCGATTGGCATATTCGGCTACAAAAAGCTTTGATGAGTCAAAAAACATGGAATATGGCCAGTAAAGTTGATCTGCGGCAGTCCCCATGGTCCAAGTCGAAAAATCTGGTGCCCCAATCACAATATTCGCATCAGCTCCACTAACTGTTGGGACTTTATTCCACACAAGGATTCGGCTTCCTATTGTATCGTTTATCATCAAGTTAGTCCCATCGGAGGCAGTCTTCGCTGGAGAGATAAAATTGCGAGCTGATAAATTAGACGTAAAGATACCGCTCACACCCGGATGAACGGACCCAATGGACACGGATGCTGCCCCAAGACTACCCGTGGGGATTTTATCCCAAATGAGAACACGAGCATTGCCACGATCAACAACAAAAAATTTATTATTTATAATATTAACGCTTATTGGATTTCTAATTTCATCTTGCAAATAATGATTATATTGGAGAGACGTACTACCAAGCGCCAATGCCGAGCTGATTTTTGCGTCGATGGTCCTGGACGAGGTTGCACCGACTGAATTGACAACGGTAAAAACAAGGCTCAAAGTGCCAATTGAATTTGCCGCAGGTGTTACAACTGCCTTGCAATTCGGGGCGGTGCCACTCCATGTAACACTAGTATCAAGCACTAAGGTATTATTACTGCTTTGCATTCTTAGGAAACCTGATGTGCAAGTAAATGAATCTTCGGCACCTGAAACTGTCAAGGCGATTTCAGGGCTCGGAGAGTTAAAAGGAATAACAATGTTAGATACGCTAGTCAATGATGGCACTGCAACGGTAGATGCTTTTGTGACGGTCCTTTCTACCGTGTTTGATGCAATATTTCCGACCCCTTTGCTGTTGATAACAGTGTTTGCAGGTAGTTGAATTTTAAGTGTCGAGTTGGCGGTCAATGGTCGCACTTTAAAATTATAGATTTTCGGATTTGAAGAGTCGTTTGCGAGCGCCAAAATCTCAGTATTCGTAAGTAGAAAGTCCGATACCTCAAGTCCAGTTATCTCTGTAGAGAATGTGATACTCGCACTAAATTCTTTATCCGCGACATTTGACGCGCTGTCAGAAGTGATCGCTACGGAAACGCAAGTTTTGCTTTTGGTAGAGTTTGTACAATCTGCGGAAGCGCGTCCAGATTTGAGCGTAGCCTTCAACTTCGATTCGCAAGAGACGAGTGTTGCAACGTTCAAAATTAGAGAAAAAATCGGTAATCTAAACAATGCAATTTTACCTAAGGCTGAAGTGTATTCAGCAATATCAATAAACAAACCCTTCGTAAGGATTTTTTTCCAAACAGCCATTGAAAATTTCTTAGAGTACATCGTTGCAATGAATCGGAAACATTCAAGATTTCTTGAAAGTTGGGCAACAAACATACAAAACCCCCGGCATTTTAAGGGTGTTGAGCTGCTAATTTCATAATATTAACAGGATGTTAGGGATTGCATAGCTATCTATGTCAATCGTAACTACTGGGCAAAACAGGTATTAAAAGACGATAATGCGTGAGCAAGGATCAATATTTTAAAGGCTAAAGCTGACGAATCAATCACCTCTTTTTTGGTGGGCTTGGGCTCCGGGCATAGCCACTAATTCCCATCATCAATCGCATCAATCCGTAGCAAATCCAACTTACGAATCGCAGACTATAAGATTGCTCCTTCCAATGGTCGGATAGGATCTTCTGACCGTCATCTTGAATAGTTTTCTTTAAATTCAACGCTAGATTTATACTGAAAGCATCATCGAGCACAACCACGTTAGCCTCTCGCGATAAAAGAAGACTAAACGGATCAATATTTGATGATCCAACAGTAGCCCACTGCATGTCGACGACCGCAACCTTGGCATGCAGAAAACTTTTGGGGTATTCATAAATTTCAATCCCCGCATCAAGTAGGCTCCCGTATAGAGCTCTTGATGCATAGTGCTGAAGAAAATATTCAACCTTCCCTTGCAAAAGCAACACCACTTTAACGCCGCGTTTTGCTGCACCAATTAGCGCCTGGCGAAAATCACGACCTGGCAAAAAATAGGCATTGGCAAGAATAATTTCGGATTGAGCATTACCAAAAGCATCCAGATAAGCCATTTCAATATCACGGCGATGATGCAGATTATCTCTCGTCAAAAAGGCCACCGACATTGCTCCAAAGGAGGGCCTAGAAACGGGTAAGACCTCAGGCCTTAATGGAGAATGACGAAAAAATCTCCAAGCGCGCTTCGACCACAGCTGCTTACAAGATCGTCGAATCTCGTCCACAATCGGCCCTTCCACTGCAACCGCGTAGTCGTAGCGTGAAAACAACACACCTTCATTCTCGCGATCATTGATGATGTTTATTCCGCCGACAAAGGCGATCTCCCTATCGACTACCACAATTTTGCGATGCATCCGACGGAGCCTGTTTCGGCGAAAAGTCCAAGGGGAAATTTTTGGACGGTAAATGATGACGTTGAGGCCATCATGACGCATTTGTTCTATCACGGAACCAGGTAATTCCTTTGATCCATAGCCGTCAATAAGCATGTAGACTTTGACACCGCGAGCAACAGCCCGCTTTAAAGCCGCCACAATCCGTTGTCCCGTGGCATCATAAGCAAAGATATAAGTTTCCAGGTAGATCTCAAATTTGGCCCGGTCAAACGAAGCCTCAATTGCGGGGAAATACTGATCCCCATTTTGAAGAAGCGTCAATCGATTCCCCGAAACAAAAGAGCACCCTCTGCTAGCCATTGCCTCAAGATAGATTTTTCTAAACTGTTGTTGACCCAAACTCATAGAAAAGACCTGACCTCAAAATTCGGCAAAATAAGGTTGGACTCCAACTACTAAAGCAAGTCCTCCAACGTCACGTCTACCAGCTGCTTCCCAATCTTCACAATCTTCAAACGCGCCTGTGAGGCGGAAATGGCGAAAACAATTATGGCAATATCACCTTATGAAAGCAACCGATGCATAACGAGTTTGTCGAATCCCTTGTCTGTAGGAATAGTCAGTTGGGGGCACGCACGACAAATTGGGAAGTATTAATGCTTTGTTTGAGTATCGCAATTTTAAAATTTGGCCCGAATGGATACAGGAGTCCGATGTATAAATTTTAATCTCTACTTGCGCCTGTCAGATTTTTAAGACTTAGCGCAACACCCTGGAGATCCAAGTGTAGTCATAGGCCGCAACGAGGGGGATAAGCACGATGCATTTGCCACCTACTTGAGAAAAATCGCCTTCTTCAAAGGCTCATCTGACAATAAATATTCCGCTAAACGTATTCGTGTGGTCTTTCGATCTGGCTGGCAGCAATACGCAGCCTTTAGAAATTGGCTATTGAAGGTTAGCTTATATTTGAGTGAGGACATTGATGGCACCCTCCAATTTGAAGCTTAAAGTCGTGGTGATCTTGTTATATCCGGTGGTTATAAAGAAGGTTGATTTAACCGGGCTCTATCGCTATCCTTTGAGCAACAAATGACGGGACACTGACTCAACACTAAATGCCGCCTAAACCAGCATTTGTGGTCTTTGCTCGGAACCTGAGATGCAGTTTGATACTGATAGGTGGCAGTAAAATTAAAGAGGTTTTGATGAATACAATATCTAAAAATTCCAAAATTTATGTAGCAGGACATCGCGGACTCATTGGTAGTGCTGTTTATCGAAATCTTAAAGGCAAAGGCTACACCAATTTAATTGGCAGAACTCATGCTGAATTGGATCTTACAGACGGTAAAGCGACCTACGACTTTTTAAAGTCTGAAAGACCGGATTACATTATTGTTGCCGCAGCCAAAGTTGGAGGCATACATGCCAACAATACCTATCGAAGTGAGTTCATTTGGAACAACCTTCAGATTCAAAATAATTTGATTTGGTCGGCCCATAAATTAGAGGTCCCTAATCTTTTATTTTTAGGCTCTAGCTGTATTTATCCGAGACAAGCTCCTCAACCTATGACGGAGACATGCCTTTTGACGAGCTCATTAGAGTACACTCATAGACCTTATGCCATTGCTAAAATTGCAGGACTTGAACTTGTAAACTGTATTCGCACCCAATATGGTAAAAATTATTTTTCTGCCATGCCTACAAATTTATATGGACCTGGAGACAATTTTCATCCTGAGAATAGCCATGTATTGCCAGCTCTGATCAGAAAATTTGTCGAAGCTAAGAAGGCTAATGCAAAAGAAGTTACGATCTGGGGCAGCGGAACTCCTATGCGAGAGTTCTTGTATGTTGATGATTGTGCCGACGCATTTGTTTTTTTAATGGAGAAAGTTAAAACTGGAACTCTTGAGACTCTAGCTCCAGCAAAAGATGGCTGGTTTCACGTCAATGTAGGATCTGGCTCTGAGATTTCAATTTCTGATTTAGCAAATGAGATTGCTACTGCGGTTGGATATGAAGGTCAATTGATCTTTGATCGTACAAAATGGGTTGGGCACCTCGTGTATCCCTCAAAGAAGGCCTATCGACCACCGTCGACTGGTACAAAAAGACTTTGGCAGGGGAAAATGCAGGTGACGTTCGGCGTTAAGTTACATTGAGTTTTTTGACGAAAACAGTGAGCCGAGGACGTTTGGATCCTCGGCTTTATATTTTCTAACTCGAATCGGGCTATGTCAAAAAACTACTTTTTTCTCATAACTTTTTTTCGAAAGTAAGGAAGGCGTTTCTCAGTTTATCAGAGAAATCTTCCTTAAAAGAGAAAAAGGATAAATTCCGGTCTTATGCCCATCTGTGAATTGCACTGATAGTGCGTATTGACCGACGCTTTCAATTTTGACAGGTCGAATAGAATCCGGAACATTCTCTGGCTTAAGAATTTGTTCATGTGTCCACTCGTCTTTGCAAGTAGCGCATGGGCATTTTCGTCGTAACTCAACAGTATCAAACTGACTGTGAAGACCATCGGTCCAATCAATTTGAAACAGCCGATCATTGACCTGAGAAATTGATTTGACGCGAGCAGATGGTTTTTGGGATTTTAAAAACTCGACTGGTTGACTCTGAGCCATTATTGAATCTCCTGGGACATTGGTTTCCATTCTAGTACAAAATGATTCAACGCATCTTTATAGGCCTCATGAATAATTGAGACTTGCGCCGCTACAGCGCCAGAAATGGTCATATAGGATTGCGCAGCAGGGGATGCAGAGTCTGCAATAACCGCAGGTATACCTTTATCGCTATTCAAAGCTACGTTTGATTCGAGTGGCACTTCGCCCAAGAAGTTAAGACCAAATTCGGCAGCAACTTTATTGCCTCCGCCAGACTTAAAGATATAGTGTTTTTTATCGCAACCATCACAAATAAAATAACTCATGGTTTCAACGACACCGATGACAGGCACTTTCATGGTGTCAAACATTGCGATCGCTTTACGCACATCAATCAAAGCGACATCTTGTGGAGTGGTCACAACGACTGCACCTGTGATCGGGGCCGTTTGTGAAATGGTCAATTGAATATCTCCAGTTCCAGGCGGATAATCGATGATGAGATAGTCCAGTTCACCCCAATTTACCTGAGTCAAAAACTGCTTGATCACGCCAGATGCCATGGGTCCTCTGACAATTGTTGCCTTTTCACCACCGGCAAACAATCCAATCGACATGACTTTAACTCCTCGGGCCTGAGGAGGATTGATCAAATTGCTGTTCGATTGTGTGGGAGCATCCGGTTTTGTCATGATTGGTATTGAAGGTCCGTAAACATCCGCATCCATTAGGCCGACTTTGGAACCTCTGGCAGCAAGCGCATAGGCAAGATTGACGGCTGTCGTTGATTTCCCGACGCCACCTTTGCCACTAGCCACGGCAATGATGTTTTTAACTTGACCCAGTGACTGGGCCACTTGACTTTGAGCTGGTGCGGTCGATCCTCGAGTGGTGGCCGTCATTTGGACCTGTATCTGCCCTACGCTCGGGATCTCTCCCAAAAGGGCTTCTGCTTGAGATTTCATTGACTCTTTAACAGGGCATGCGGGAGTGGTTAGATTAATTTCCAGATAAATATCGTTACCGGAAATTTTGATGTTTCTCAAAAAACCCAAGTCGACAATATTCTGCCCTAAATCGGGATCCATAATTTTTGAAAGCTTTTGCTTAATTTGTTCTTCGTTGATAGCCGTAGGGGTCCGGCCAAGTATTTTTTCACCGATATTTTTTATAATGTTCATGAGTGTCCTTCCAAATATTTTTGCGCCTGCATGGCTGCTTGGCAACCCATCCCAGCCGCTGTGATCGCTTGTTTGAAATTTGGGTCTCCAATATCACCTGCCGCAAACAAACCTGGAGTTTTAGTTGCAGTATGATTGGTTGTTTTAATGTATCCGTGACTGTCGACGTCAACCCATGGAAGGAATATATCGCTATTTGGTTTGTGTCCAATGGCCATAAAAAGTCCGTCGACTTTCAATTCTTCAACTTTATTTGATTCAAGGTTCTTTAACATTAAACCATTGACGCCACTCTGATCTGAGAGAGCTCGCTCAACAGCATAGGGAATCATCATTTGTATTTTTGGATTTGCCTTGACTCGATCGACCATAATTTTTGAGGCTCTAAATTCTGGTCTGCGATGAATCAGGTATACTTTACTTGCCAGCTTGGAAAGATAGTTTGCCTCTTCCATGGCGGAATCACCGCCACCGGTAACGGCAACAATTTTATTTTTATAAAAGAATCCGTCGCATGTTGCACATGTTGACAATCCTCGACCCATTAGTTTTGCTTCATCTGGTAGGCCCAAAGTCTTTGCTGTAGCGCCAGTTGCAATAATCACAGTTTGTGCTTGAAATTCTGTATCGTGTGTCCACAGTTTAAACGGACGTTTCGAGGCATCTATCTTAGTGATTGTTTCATAAATAATTTTTGTGCCGAATCGCTCAGCTTGCGCTGTCATGTCAGACATTAACTTTGGACCCATGATTCCGTGTTCAAATCCAGGAAAATTTTCAATTTCAGTTGTAGTTGTTAACTGGCCACCATGCATTGATCCGGCATAGATCACAGGATTTAAACTAGCTCTTGCGGCGTAAATTGCGGCCGTAAGTCCGGCCGGTCCCGTTCCAATAATAACGACGTCGTGAATTTCCATGAGTTTACCTCGAATTTTAAATTTAGTGCGGCAGTCTGTTAAGACAATACCACTTGCTGCACCAAAGTTGGCCTACTTTTGATACACTTAGCATGTTCTAAGCATACGATTCTAAAAGTATAAAGCAAAGGCCTTTGTCAAATTGCTAAGTTTTTAGACTTCTCTTTTATCTTAAATATTCCGATCGGTTGAATGAATTTAAGCGTGATCATCTAATTTTTGAGACAGAAAAGAATGGGATCGAGGCCAATGAAGATTTTTATGTCTCTATTTTTCCTGATATTTGTCATCTCCTGTTCAAGAGGGAGATCTTCCAATGAAGACGGAGCACCTGGATCAGGCAACGGCCCTGTGAATGACGATCTTGAGCCTGAAACTGATTCATCCCCTGAAAATGAGATAGATCCCGGTTCGACCCCAAGTCCTGTCGTTTCCGATGCTCCCATAATTGTGCCAGAAGCCGCATTGCCACCTGTAGAATTTTTGGGTGGGATTGCATCGATATCTCAAGGGGCTAAATCAGGATTTCCGGCCAAGGGGATTGGTCCGGGAATGCTGAGTAGCCCAGTATCAGTTACAGGAACGAATGATGGCAAAATATTTGTGAGCGACTCCGCGAATCATCGCATATCGCGATATTCGATAGACCAATCGCTGTCAAAATATGATTTTGATGGATGGATTGGTCGAGTCTATGTGGCACCAACTCCCAGTGAAGACGTCAATCCAGAATGTCATTCGATAGGAAAATTGATCAATGATTCTTGGTGTCGAAGTGGAGCTGCTCAAGGCTCGCAGTTGCAGGCTCCAATCGATGGCCAGTTCAAATTTCCTGGAGGCTCTATAGTCGTCGGTGAATATCTCTATACTGCTGATACTGCAAATCATCGTGTGACTCGAACGCACCTTGAATCTGGAAAGCCATTTGGTTGGATAGGTATGATTGGAAAATCTCGTCCAAGTGGTGGGCATGAGCATTGCAAGTTAACACCAAGCAACAAGGCAACTCCGGGTTGGTGTGACGGTGGAATTTCAGTAGCTGGCTCGATCGACGGTGCTTTAAATATGCCTCGAGATGTTGCCTCTGATGGCCAGTTTCTATATGTCAGTGATTCATTAAATCATCGGATTTCTAGGTATGAGATTGATTCAGGCGCATTTGCGGGGTGGTATGGAGGAATATCGACATCGCCGGTTTCCGGTATTGATGGTTGTTCAGGGGTTACTCAAAATGAAGTGACCCCAGGATTTTGTTTTGGTGGAAAATCGAAGTCGATCTCTACCATTGTTGGAGGATTAAAAAATCCGAATGGTCTGCAATTTTTGAATGGAATTTTGTATCTTGCAGATAGTGGTCATCAAAGAATCGCCAAAATCAATATTGATAATTTTGGACGCGCTGTGCTGAGGCAGTGGATTGGCAGAGTTTCAAATATAAAGCCAACATCAGGAAATGAAGGGTGTGCAACTGCAACTATTGGAGTTGCTACCCCTGGTTGGTGTGATGGTGGCGCTCCATCGACTACGTCAGCTTTCGGTGATGGATTGATGTCGAATCCATCAGATGTAGCAATAGGTGAACGATATCTTTTTGTAAGTGATACGGGTAACAGTCGCGTTTTGAAATATGAAACTTCGTCAGGAAGATTCATCGGCTGGATAGGAAGAGTTGCCACAGTACCTTCAAAAGGTGATGAGTCCTGTATAAAATCTTCTGTAGGTCAGATGACTCCAAAATGGTGCATAACGGGAAGATCCATTGCGGGTGTGGGTCAGGGCTTTTTAACTACTCCATTGGGTCTGTATTTATCAAATCAAAATAAGTTATTCGTAGCTGATTCTGGATCCAGTGCCATAAAGCAATATGATGCCGACTCTGGAGAATTTCTAGGGTGGATTGGATCTTCTGCAGAGTCGAATCTTGGCTGGAAAATCTCCAGTACTGCAATCAACTTGAATGGCACACAAGACATCAATGGGTTTAATTTTTTCAGCTCAGGAGCAATTCATTCCGTGGGTGCCTCTGCTTATGTCGCAGACACTCAGAATCATAGGATCCTTCAAGCAGACATGGACAAAGGGTTGATCACAGGTTGGATCGGAGGTCTTTCAGAGACATTGGATCAGGAAACAGAAACCTGCAGCAAAGTGACAATTGGGTCTGCTGTTCCAAATTGGTGCGGTCAGGGCGTTTCTAAAAGTGGACTTCTGCCTGGAACGTTCAATAGTCCAAAGGCTTTATTTGCGGATGATGATTTTATCTATGTTGCAGATACATTAAATCACAGGATTCAGCGCATCAATCGATCGTCTGGATCAGCTGCAGGATGGATTGGCCGAGTTGGTAGTAAACCGACTGCAGGGGGCAACGCTTGCCAAAATGCCGTCGTCGGTGGTGCGACTCCTGGTTGGTGTTCTGGTGGAAGTGCAAAGTCTGGAACAGGTGATGGGCATTTCAATGGACCGTCTAGTATTTTTGGTGACAAGGAATTTCTGTACGTGGGATGGGTTGGTCGGATTAACTCCCCGCCAAAAGGTGGTGCAGTTGGGTGTTCCAGTTCACTTAAAGGTCAGAAGACGCCAGGTTGGTGT
Organism: Pseudomonadota bacterium; assembly: GCA_026390495.1. Lineage (GTDB taxonomy): Bacteria > Bdellovibrionota_B > Oligoflexia > Oligoflexales > RGVZ01 > CAMDKS01. Next base: position 36,572 of record JAPLFV010000271.1, read on the forward strand.
TTGGGTGGGGCTGCTGAAGCAGGCGCGATGGATTTAAATTTTCGCGGAATTCGTGGAATTATCGCTGATAGTGATAATCATTTGTTCGTTGCCGACGGCGACAATCATCGCATTCAAAGAATTGATACTGAATCGGGTGAGTTTTTGGGTTGGATAGGTGAATTGAATGCAGCTTCTCGTGTAACGACCAAATGTAATCACATACATGGCCTATTGTTGGAATGGTGTCTGGGAGGATCGTCCACGAAAGGAAATCGATTGGGAGCCTTCAATACGCCCCACGGGATCACACTTGCTGGCGATTTCCTCCTGGTGGCAGATTCCGTCAACAATCGAATGGTAAGAATTACGCAACAATCTGGGATTTCAGAAAAGTGGTTGGGTGGAGTGCAAGAAGCTCCAACAGGTGATTCGGCATATTGCAACAGCTTGCAGCCCGGGCGTCTAGCGCGAGATTGGTGTGAAAAAGGATTGAGTGGCATTGGCTTGGGATCAACAGGGTTTAACTTGCCAACTGGAGTCAATTGGTATTCAGGAATGCTTCATATTGTCGATTCCAACAATGGAAGGTTAGTACGAATCAAGATCAATCCAAAATAATAAATCAATGAGGAGAGCGATGGTTTTTTATATTTTTTTACTCATAGTGTGGATTGCGACTGCCATTTTTACAACGTTTCAATGGTACTGGATATTGGGATTGTATGTGCTGATTGCTTATACAGGTTGGCGTATGCGATTGGAGTTTATAAAGGTCTTGGTGATCTCCACGATTGCCGTAGGCGGTGCGATCTTAATTCTTCAGTTTACTGATTCATGGTGGGGTGGGGTGACTTATGGATTCGCTTTGCTTGGGATGCTGATCGCATTTTCAAGAAAAGTAGGTAAGAAATATTTTCTGGCGCCGGTCATCGGATTGGTGGTCTATTTTACTGTGGGTCACACCATTCAATGGATTGGGAGGCCGATCAAAGACGTTCGCTCGGTAGAAGAAGCGTGTTCTACGACAGGTGCGGCAGGAATTGTTTTAACTGGGCACAAGTCTGTATTTGAGCAGACCGTTGGTTCGGAGGTTAAGAGTGTTGCAACAGGTGGTCGCACCCCTAGCAGTGTGACTCAGGCGCGGTATGTTTCTCCTGTTGTACCTTCAGGCGTTGATAAGCTGAAGCCAGGAGAAAGTGCATGTTTATGGCTGATGTGTGAATCTTCATCTAAGACGAGTTGTTGGAATAGTTTTGAAAAATGGAATGGTCATGGTCTTTTTGCGAAGAAGGATGTGATCTATAATATGGAGGGATTAAAAAATTTAGGTCAAAAATTTAGTTTAATCGTACCTGAAAATGCAAAGGTATTGATAGTTGGTGATGATGCCTATGCAATGCGGACGCGGTGGCTAACTATTGCTTTGTGGTTTGCATCACCCTTAGTTCTGTTTATGGGGATTGTCTCTTCTCGGGATGTGACTAATGCTAAAGTCAATGGAGAATCTAAGGGTTCTGACAATCAATCTCCAAACGATGATTTTCGCGATAAAAATGAACGTGAGCAAAAGCCTTCGAAAGGAATCACAATGACTGATGAGAATGGGAAAAGCCTATCTAAACGAGAGCAGAAGCGAAGCCAGAATAAATCTCAGGATGGGAACCTTACAGATGGCCCGGTTAGCGTCACTCGTGGTCCAAACAAAGCAGCTATTAAAGGTGAGTTTCGTAAAGCAATGGACGATCTCTTCGCAGCCGCAAAAATCTATTCTGATGGACGCGAGCAGCCAACAGGAGTTTATACGGCATCATTTCCTCGACCTGTAGAGTTAACGAATGAGTGGATCGACTTCCTTCGAGGGCTTGAGCATTTTCGTTCGATTGAACTCGATGGAAAAACATTAATGGGTATTGATTTCGATTGGACTGAATATCGAGTTGAGGAAAAATTCAGAAAAGACTGAAGTCTACTGTTTGAATGTAACAGTATTGGATTGCAGGATATCCATTTTTTTACTAGGGACATAAATCTGTCGCATAACAGTTTATGCGACAGATTTAATCATTTTACTTTCTTAGGATCTGGAACATTTTTGAGTTTAAGTGGCGAAGCCTTCTTGGACGCGCGAATGTTGAGCATTTCCGTTGCAACTGAGAAAGCCATTGCAAAATAAACGTAGCCTTTTGGTATATGGAATGAAAGTCCTTCGCCAACTAGTACAAGTCCGATCATCATCAAAAAACTGAGCGCCAATACTTTGATTGTAGGATGATCTTCAACAAATTGCGCAATTGATTTTGCTGCCACGAGCATGACAATAAGGGCGATGATGTTTGCTAAAAACATGATGATTAGGCTTTGACTCATTCCAATTGCTGTGATGACGGAATCGAGGGAGAAGACGATATCAATCAGGATAATTTGAGTTACAACAGCCTTGAGTGTGGAAGATCCCTTAACCTGAGCTGATATTTCATCAGCTCCTTCAAGTTTGCTGTGTATCTCTTTAGTGGCTTTGTATATGAGGAAAAGCCCCCCAACCAATAAAATAATGCTCTTCCCGGAAAATTCGACCGTAAAAATTTTTGCAATTGGGGTCGTTAGCGTTGCTAGCCATGACATGACGCTTAGCAACATAAGACGCGATACTAAAGCTCCTAAAAGTCCGATATTGCGTGCCTTGTCTCTTTGGTGGGCTGGGACTTTAGCAGAAAGAATGGAAATAAATATTATGTTGTCGACTCCTAGAACAATTTCTAAAAGTGTAAGAGTCAACAAACTGAGCCAAGCGTCACCTGTTAGAAAAATATCAAACATGCTAATCACTTCCTTAAAAATTGAATTCAAACTCGGAAATTTGCCATGACCCCGAGTGCGCTGAAAAATCAATAACGCTGAAGTTTTCATTCTACCTTAAATACAGATCTATGTGTACAGGCCTCAGTCTAAAAGTCGCACTTTTGCATTGAGATAGTGATTTATCGTGATCAAAAAACACCCAAGTACCTTATGCCCAACGTTGCCATTGTCTACGTAATCAAATGGACACTAGGCATTTTTTTGCCTCGGAGTAACAAGACTAAGGCAAACATTGCCTATTTTCAGAACTTATCAATTGATGCCGATGACCTGGGTAACAAAGCATGAAAGGTAGGAATCCACTTGTTGCTTTTTTGT
>JAPLFV010000128.1 GCA_026390495.1 Pseudomonadota bacterium
ACTTTGGATCGTTTGATATTAAATTCTGCCACCACCGAGACGCACGCAACTCTCTAGCTGCTGCTTTCTCTCTTTTAAGGGTCGCTTCATCCATTTCATAGTGATAACTCATACAGCGAACAATTTACACATTGTCCCTAGGCCAGTCCATCAAGAAATGGTTCAGTTTTGTAATTGGATTCTGCTGAAAAAGGGTGATTTCTGCGTTACTTCGTCGAAAAAAAATGCTCGAGTATGTTGAATACACTCCGCTTTTTTTTCTCCTCGTGCCTTGAACTAACCCTTTTTCAGCAGAATCTAACTGTGGGCTGGAGTCATCTATTTTTATATCCAAGAGGGATTCTTTTACAAATATTTGAGTCTATTTCTAGGCATAACTCTATAGATGATAATCCTTTGTGAGACGGATCGCCTTCGAAAATAGCAGTCTTTCGGACAAATAGTTTTGGTGGAATTCTTGTTGTGGGACCTAAGATGTGGCTATTTCCAAATACCGGTCTATTGACTCGTCGGATATGATTGTATTCTTCGTGACCTATAGTTGCAGCGCTAATTCCAATTGCAGTAGCTCCCGCGGCATCGGAGATCGTTGAGTCTTGAGTGGACCCAGCAACAATTAGACTGGCTAGGATTAATCCGCCTGCAGTCAGTGAAGTATTAGCACGATCCTTTTGCACTTCGAAGCTATAAGCGCTGAGAAAGTCTTGAGTATGATCTGCATCCAGGAATGTTGAGTCGTGCCCTTGCGATGGAATAAGTTTGGTTGACTTAAATGATAGCCATTTGTCGCTGGAATTTTCAAAGGAACAGCTTACTGCAAAGAATCTTCCTGTAAGCACTTCGGGGCTTGAACAGCTGACTAAAAGGTCATCGAAATTGTTTTCGATTCCATGATGCACGGTAACGCAAGAGTTCAAGCCAAACACTAGCGGCAAAGTCTTGAAAAAGTTGTTTAGATTTATACTCAAAAAAATATCATTTGAATAAGATGTATGTCTCAAAATGCTTCTCCCCCCAAAAAAATAGTGTCGTTCGCCAATCTTCCAATTTCTTTTGAGGAATGGAGTGCAATAGGTGTGCCAATCAAATTTACGACGTCTGTTAGTTTAAATCTCGCTCTGTGAATCGCCAAGTACCGGCAACCAACAAAGTGGCCAATAGCGAGATGATCCACAGGAGTCTCGAAACGAGATCGTCATATTGCAATATATTTTGACCGCTGATTGCCAAGTCATCAAGGATGTTGAATCTATGAAAGTTCCATATACTGGAAAACAAATTTATGACCACGGCCTGCAAAGGGTCAAGCTGAATGTCTTTAGACGCAGCTACCAGTGGCGCAAAAATTCCAATGATCCAAAGGGCCGTGGTCGAAAATAGAGACATTCCAAATCCTGAAAGGGTTGCTAATAGCATGCTTAGGGCGGCTAGAATTAACCACTCGAAAAATAGCATCCCAAAAGCCCAATTTTGAATGTGGCTAGTGAGACCCTGGCCATTTAAGTGCATGATAACTTGCCAAGCCAAAAAATAAGCTAACCCCATTATAAAAAGTACGGTTGCAAGCGCACAATACCTTGCCAGATACCACGTATTCCGAGAGATAGGAGAGGCAAGTCTGGGATCAAGGCTTCTTTCAGCAATGGCGTCATGAATCATCCGTGATCCCCACAAAATTGCGATCAGACCACCTGTTATTCTAAAACCAGCAATTCCGACGTCAAACAGAATGCGAGAAAATTCTTCTATGGTCCAATTGCTTGCAATATTTGCAAACAATGAAATGACGACGCCTGCCATCAAAATAGGGCCAAAAATCTTATCTCTACGGAGCCAAATGAACGCTTCTCTATAAAGGGCAATAAAGGCAATCACTGAGAAAACTCCTCTTTGAAATAGGTCAGCAACTGTTCTTCAGTGGCGCTGTTGTCATCTCCAAAACGAACGATGACCCATCCCATCTGCAAGCACGGACTCAGCCAGGATGCTGCCGAATGATAGTCCGAGAATCCCAATCGCAACAAGAATCCCTCTGAATGTTGACTTGTCCATTGGGGAAGATTCTTAAGGTCTTTAAACTGAGATAACTCCTTGGCATCTGGTCCGGAAATATCCAAAAAATATCGGGGAAGATTCTTAATCTCGAAAGTACCTCCGCGATTATTTTTTGAGGAGGAATAGACTAACTTACCCTGTCTTAAGATATGTATGTTGTCACATAGAGACGTTATTTGAGGGAGCTCATGAGTGCATAGGATGATTGTTAACCCGCGCCTCTTTTCTGAAAGAATCCAGTTCTTCATATTCATTCTTCCAACAGGATCCAAGCCACTAAAAGGTTCGTCCAAAACTAGCAAATCAGGTTCGTGAATGGTTGCTTGTGCCCACGCTAGGCGCTGCTGCATTCCCTTTGACATTGATTTTGCCTTTCGATCTGCAAAGGCCTGTAGACCTACTTTTTCCAATGTCTCTTGTATCAATTCTTTTCGCTCTTTATTTCCTTTGATACGAAACAAAGATATGTGCGTGGTCAATATTTCTCGACAGGTAAGGCCCGACGGGAATTTTACGGATTCCGCGAGATATCCAATAGAGCTTCTTGATGTTTTTGAAAGTGGTTGACCTCTAAACTTTATTGAGCCCTTGTCGGGAGAGATCAAACCCAAAATCATCCGGATGGTGGTGGTTTTACCTGCGCCGTTATGACCAACCAAACCCGTGCATTCACCATCCGTAAAATCAATTGTCAACGACTGAAGCGATTTGACAGGAGGTTGAAAAACTTCCGGGCGAAATGTTTTACTGATGCTATCTATCTGAAGTAAAATTTGTTGGGTCATGTTTGCTTCCGTTTAGAAATCATCGGTTAAGTTTACGGTATTATTGTCCATTACTGTTGATATTTTTATTATCAATTTCTCTGGGAGTCAAATTTTTCAATGAAGGTCTAATCATTTCTAAAAGTTTAGTGCCTCCTGGAAAAGTCATTGGAATTCTCCATGATTCAGGAAAGGCCTCGATCCCCCATTTTCCAATCTCCACACATGCATCAGGGCGGTCAAAATCAATAGACATTGTAAAACAAGACAATAAATACAAACTCTCGACCTTTGGTCTTTGTGACAGTGTTTTGCGAAAAAACTCTGTCATCATGGAATCCGTAGCATAGCTCTTTAAGTTTGGGTCGAGTAAGATTTGTATTGTCCACAATGTTATGAAATCGTCAAATAAACGGCGATGTCCCAAGATGAAGGGATTTATCAAATCTTCAGAGACAAGCGTTAAGGGTGGGGGAGATAGGCTCTTCCAACTTGATATTTCCTTGGTCAAACGATTTGATCCAAACAAATAGGTAAGAAAAAGGCAGCTTACAAACGAGACTATAAAGACTAATCTAAGAAGCATTGTATTCCTTTCTATCGAGAGGTCTGCCTTGCGCCTTGAATCAGTGAACTCCAAACAAGCTCTTTCTAAGGTTGAATCAAAGCTAATTTTATAGCAGGTACAACACCTCTTTGTAGGGTTGTTATAATGAGCAATACGATTAATGGAGCGAGATCTATTGGCAAATTCAACTTTGCATTCAATGGTCTAAAAGGGCGAAAGAGTGGCTCAGTCAATTTTACAATAGTCTGAACAATCGGATTGTAAGGATCGGCGCCAACCATCGAGATAATAACTGACGCGATGACTATGAGTGAAGCCATATTTAAGACAAGGTCGATGACGAATGACAATACCATTACGATCGGTTGACTCATGATTCGCTCCCAATTTTTTTTATTGTGTAGATTGTATTGTATGCCGTGGATAATTGCGATGTAAAGAAATAAGTTTTGGTAGCCCCACAGCAATATGTTGGGAGATAGTCTATTCTGCGACTGACGTTGGTGGCGCGGCGCTTCCAGTGCTCGAGTACCAAATGTGCACTCCACGCTGGTTCTCGCGCCTCCTAGTCAGTCGCGGAATATATCTATCGCTCACTTATCACACCGGATGGCTGAGGCACGATAAGTTCTGCTTCTTAAATTGCCATTTCTGCTAGTCTTACTCACTTGACTCGCGTGCTCCAAATATAGCAGTTCCGATTCTGACGCAATTCGAACCTGATCTAATAGCTAATGCCAGATCGTTTGACATTCCGAGTGACAGTTGGCGTTCTCCAATTGTATCAGCCAAGCATCTAAGTTTTAGATAGAGTTCTGGAATGATTTCTGGGTAATTTTTATCGCTGTACTTTTCTGGTGGTATAGACATGATTCCTTTTAGTCTTAGAAAGGGGCAGCTTTCTTCAATAAAGTTCTTTAAATCGATTGCCTCTTCGAATTTAATACCAAATTTAGAAGATTCATTATCGGCATTGATGTGTAGCCATATTGGATAGTTCCTCTTGCCTAATTCGTTGGCGATTCTGTTGATGTATCTAGCGTGCTTTTGAGTTGCGACCGTCTGAATTTCAGTCGCGAATTCCATAATTTTAGAGATTTTGTTCGACTGCAACTGCCCTATGAATGACCATTGAATGTCGCCTAAAGATGACAGTGCCGTCGCCTTCTGTACAAGTTCATCAACATAGTTTTCGGCAAAATCCCTTTGGCCCTGATCATAAATCTGTTTGATCTGCTCTATAGATTTAGTTTTGCTTACGGCCAAAAGTCTTATTCCCAGGGGGTCTCGGTTAGACTTCTTTGCAACTTCAAGCAGGTTCTGAGTGACTTGAAAGTAGCTTGCCATTTACCTAGGTGACCCTGAAGATGCAGGCTTCTCCGGCAATACGGTTTTAACCGGGCTGTCATTTTGAGTTTTACTTGTACCCACCGGAGTTGGACTGACAATTGCATTGTCACCGCCGCGATCAGTGGGAGATTGATTCAATGTGCTACCGCTCGTCGGTAGTGCTGAACCTGATCCGGTCGCGACGTTTGCCCGTTCTTGGGGAGGCTGATGCTTAATCTGTTGGTCATAATGCTTAACGCTGCTAAGGGGAGTGAATGTTTCCTCTTCCGTGACTTGATAATGTGGGGCAGTGATAAAGACATTTCCATGCTCATCTATCCTCAAATGAATGTTTCGCAAATCTTGATTGCGAGCGCTGGAGATGTCGACTCCATTCATAAAAATGCTTCGTTGCCCTGACAGGACTGGTTTTGATGCATCAATCGACAGAGATGATGATGTCTCTGCGACAGATAAAATGGGTCTCAATAAACAAGAGAAGGAGGCTAAGATGACAAAAATACTGTTTCTCATAATTTAAGCTCCCACCTGTGGATAAAAAAAAGAAGGGCTGCTACTTATTTGGCTCGCAAAACAATTCACAAAATCTGTAGAATTTTAACACTAGGGTAATGTATCATCTTTAAGTATATCACATGTTAGTATGAT
>JAPLFV010000374.1 GCA_026390495.1 Pseudomonadota bacterium
ATTTTGTTGTCCAAAGCGATTTGATTTGATAAAGCCATCTGAGTGCCCCCTTTTCTTTTTAAGTTTGAGGCGACTTTAGTTGACCTCGTCGAAATTGGGGCACACTTTTTTCTTTTTAGCACATCCCCATGGACACTTCACCCTTCGGGTTCAGGATGACGAGACAGAGGCGTTAATCTATCCAATCTTCATCCAGATCAACCTTGCTTCAGTGCCACCGTAAAGACACTGCCTTTACCCACATGACTCTCAACGAGAACACGACCATTCATAGCAGCAACGAGATGCTTTACAATAGAAAGACCCAGGCCTGTGCCTCCAAGCTCACGGCTGCGCGCCTTATCCACTCGATAGAACCTTTCGAAAATTCTCGATAGATGCTCTTGAGGAATCCCCACGCCGGTATCTCTCACTTCAAGTAAAACTTCGCCAGACACCTTTTTCAAAGTTAACTCGACCGTTCCACCCTCTTTGGAATATTTAATCGCATTGGAAAAAAGATTTTCGACAACCTGAGTCATCGCCTCAAAATCGCCACTCACAAACTGTGGCTGCGAACTCACGATATTTAAAATTAAAGATCTCTTTTTGATTTCTGAATCATAACGACTGACTACTTGCGATATCACTTGATTTACATCGACTCGTTCCGATTGAAACTTGCCGTCATGTCCATCCACTGAGGCTAAACTCAAAATATCTTGGACAAGATTGACGAGACGCACGACATTTGACTCAATTTTACCTAAAAATCTATCCAAAACTAGAGGCTCATTTTTTGCGCCATTCTGAAGTGTCTCTACGAAGCCTTTAACGCTTGTCAAAGGGGTCTTAAGCTCATGGCTCACATTCGCCACAAAATCTTTTCGGACTCTTTCTAAACGTCTCAATTCAGTAATGTCATGAACAACGACTACAACACCTCCGTCAAGGTCTCCAACAAATCGCGTCGCCTTGATATCAAGTGTGCGCAAATCGCTACCATCCAGCATATTTATCTCGCGTTGAATCCTGTTGGATGCTGATCGAGCTTCGATGATTAGTGGCAGTAAAACTCCCATACCTGTTAGTTCATTGATGGGCTTACCTTTTTGAGAAGAAACTTCAACTTTTAGTAAATCGTCGGCTGCACGATTGCTAAACAGAATCTTGTCGTCATCGCTAACTGCAATAATTCCTTCAACCATGCCAGCGAGCATGGCCTGCAACTGCGCTCTTTCACGACTTAGAGCTGCCATTCGATCGGACAATTCTTCTCCGAGAATATTCAATGTTAAACCTAAAATACCAAAATCATCATTACGTACTTTTCGCACTCGCGCACCGTAGTCTCCACAGGTAATCGACTGCGCCACTTGGGTAATCTCTTCTAAACTTGCGCGAACGGTTCGTGTAATCCACCAACCAAACAGGAGTGCAGAACCAACTCCCAATACGTTAGACCAAAACAAAGCATTCAAAAATGAGGCTGAATCAAGTACATCGCTATTGGGAAGGCGCCATAGAAAAAAAACCGACATGGACGTCGTTGCAACCATTAAAACCACAGCCAAAGCTGCATAAACGCGCCACAAAACTCGGTTCTTAAAAACTCTCTTTACCTTTAAACGTCTCGACACTTATAACCCACTCCTCTCACGGTTTGAATGTATTCCAAATCATCTGACATTTTCTTACGAATACTTCTAATGTGGACATCAACATTTCGATCTATGACAAAGGTATCTTTCCCCGAAACTTTTTCCAGTAGTTGATCTCGAGTAAACACACGTCCTGGCTCAGATATCAAAGTATAGAGTAAATTAAACTCAGCCAACGTTAAAGACAATTGCTGCCCCTTATAAGTGGCTTCATGCTTTGTGATATCCATGACAACGTCACCGACGCCAATGACTTGATGTTTTCGAGAGCTTTCTTCAGCAGGTCCACTACTTTTAGCATCGGCACGCCGTAAAACCGCACGGACTCGTGATATCAATTCCTTAGGGCTGAATGGTTTAGAAACATAGTCATCAGCACCTAACTCAAGTCCCACAACAACATCCGTCTCTTCGCCTTTTGCACTTAGTAAAATCACCGGAACTGACTTTTCAAAGGCAATTCCCTCTCGCAGTTTTCGTAAAAGAGATATGCCATCCATTTCAGGCATCATAATATCCAAAACTATCAGTTTGGGTCGTAGATCGTGGTTTTTTGCAAGTCCATCAACGCCATTTATAGCTGATTCCACAGAGAATCCGCTTCGTTTTAAATTGAACTCGACGAGTTCGCAAATATCCTCATCATCTTCGACAACTAAAATATCAACTTTGTGATCCATAAATAGCCTCTTCTTTAAACAAAGTGAGAGTTAGATCAAAAAAATACCAATCTAAAAAAATACCAGCTAATGCTGCTTGATCATTAACATAAAAAGCGCAC
>JAPLFV010000277.1 GCA_026390495.1 Pseudomonadota bacterium
GTCTTGTAACTGTTGATTTTATATAGCTGTTTGGTGATTTATTCTTTTCGTGTTAAACTAAAAGATAGGCGATTCCGTAAAGACGTAAGAGAGATTTGATCGACCCAGAAGGAGACTGTTCCTATGGCAAGAACGCTTGTGCTGAATGCTGCTTACGAACCCATTCATTTAGTTTCCTGGGAAAAGGCCATGTGCCTAGTCTTTACCTCTAAGGCAGAAATTGTTGCGGAATATGATTCTTTGATTCGATCCGTCTCGCAGATTTTTAAAATGCCATCTGTTGTTCGTCTTAAAAAGTACGTAAAGACATTTCGCAAGACGATGAATGCAAGATGTACTCGAAAAAATATTTTGATGCGCGATAGATTCAATTGTCAGTATTGCGGACAAAATTGCTCCGTTGCGACTGTGACCATAGACCATGTGTTCCCTCGAAGTCGTGGAGGGAAAACCACTTGGGACAATGTAGTGGCAGCTTGTCACCCCTGCAATCGGAAGAAAGCTGATCGTACTCCTTCTGAGGCATCAATGCCTTTGCTGCGCGTGCCAAGGCGCCCCTCGTGGGTCGACTTATTGGAAGAGTCACATCGAACACTTCTCGAAAGTTGGATGCCATTTTTGATGGGGAAAGCTACAGGGTGAACGTTGTCAAAATTTAAGGTCATATTACCGAAGATATATAGTGAAGAATTCGAAAGCTCACGTGTCAATGTTGTAGACGTGGAAAGTCATATTTTTTCTGTGCATGTCTTGGATTCTTCGCGTCAGTCGGACTCTGATCTTTTGAGTTTAGTAAAGAAGTTGGTGAACGACGGAGACTCTGCAGGTGCTATCGAGTTGGGCAGGCTTTGCCCTAAGGCGGTTTTTTTTGACATGGATGCGACTGTCATTCGAGAGGAATCACTCGTTGAAATTGCAAAACTTGCAGGGAAAGAACAAGGTGTTGCCTCGATGACGAGGGATGCAATGGCCGGAGGCATGGACTTTGCTCAGTCCCTCACCAAGAGAGTAGCTCTGCTTAAAGGAACTTCCAAGGACGTTGTGCATTCCTGCCCGCATACTTTTATGCCAGGATTTTTGGATTTTGCTCAGTTCTTGAAGTCTCGAAATATAAAACTATTCCTAATCTCTGGTGGATTCTTAGACCTTGTCGCTAAAGTTGGCGCTCAGGGTGATTTTGACGATTGGCATGCAAATCAGTTTGGTTGGGACAAGGATTTTTTAGATGGAACGGTCCTGCACCCCATAGTTGATGCAGAAGGAAAAGCTTCTGCCGTAAAAGCTTGGGGCCAGAAATTCGGATTTGATCTAAATGATTGCTATGCCATTGGAGATGGTGCCAATGATCTGAAGATGTTGAACTTGGTAGGAGTGCCCATTGGCATGTCTCCCAAACCAATCCTGTGGCCACATATTCATATCAACGTAAAGCAGGGTCACTATGAGTTTCTAAAAAAACTTATTGAGTAGGGCCTATCTTAAATCTTTTCGAAGTACTTTACCGACATTAGACTTCGGTAGCTCTTTTCTAAACTCAACTTTTTTGGGGACCTTGTATCCGGTCAATTCCTTGCGACAGAAATCAATGACTTCCGCCTCGGTCAATGATTGATCTTTTTTGACAATCACTATCTTCACGACCTCACCGCTGTGCTGATCAGGCGCCGCAACAGCCGCACACTCTAAGACTTTTGGATTTCTCATCACAACATCTTCAATCTCATTAGGATAGACATTGAATCCTGATACCAAGATCATGTCTTTTTTTCGATCTACGATCTTAATAAAACCTTCGGGAGTCATAAAACCAAGATCTCCAGACTTAAAAAATCCGTCGGTGGTCATTACTTTCTCGGTCTCTTCTGGTTTATTGAAATACCCTCGCATGACTTGTGGTCCCTTGATACATATCTCTCCTACATCACCAAATTTGACATCGTTATTGTTATCGTCACGAATAACAACGTCAGTAGAAGATAGGGGGACTCCAATATATCCAGTATAGTCTTTAATATTGAATGGATTGATACAGGCGGCAGGAGACGTCTCTGTAAGCCCGTAAGCTTCGATGATCATGCAGCCCGTAATTTTTTTCCAGGCATCAGCCACGGTTTTTTGAACAGCCATGCCTCCACCCAATGTCAGTTTTAAACTACTAAAATCAACAGTGTGAAAATCCGGATGATTGTTCAGCATATTGAATAGTGTATTTAGACCAGTCATAGCCGTAAAACGCCATTTTTTAAGCTCTTTGACAAATCCCTTTGCATCTCTTGGATTTGTTATCAGAACGTTAAGCGCGCCAACGGTCGAATAGACTAGGCAGTTAGCCGTCATCGAGAAAATATGATAGAGGGGCAGGGGAGTTATGATGATTTCTTTTCCCTCTACTAAATGGCTTTGAATCCAACTTCTTGCTTGGAGTAGGTTGGCAATCATATTGCCGTGCGTTAGCTCCGCACCTTTACTGACTCCGGTCGTGCCACCTGTGTATTGGAAAAATGCAGTGTCGTCATGATTTAGCACTGGAGACTTCAATCGATCTCTCTGGCCAGAATGCAGAGCGGTCAAAAAAGCGACTGAATTGGGTAGTGACCATGGGGGTACCATTTTCTTAACATGTTTGATGACGGTGTTAACAAGAATGGATTTTGGAAATGAAAGCATGTCGCCAATCTGGGTAGTAATGACTGTCTTTACTTTAGTATTGTTAATGACTTTTTCTAGGGTAGAGCAAGCATTCTCAAATATCACAATGGCGGTTGCACCTGAATCATTTAGCTGGTGTTCCAATTCGCGTGGAGTATAAAGTGGATTGATATTAACGATGATAACGCCAGCTCTTAATGCTCCAAAGATAGCGATGGGATACTGGAGGATGTTCGGCATCATGACGGCTAACCGATCGCCTTTCTTGAGACCTATAACATTCTGCAAGTAATCTGCAAATTTTGCTGAATATTCGTCAAGTTCTCCATAGGAAATCGTTCGACCCATATTGTGAAACGATGGGTTCTTTTCAAACTTTTTAAATGCCTGTTCAAATGCGTCAACGATACTCTTGTAGGCATTTAAATCGATTTCATGCGGTACATGAGGCTCGTATGCATTTAGCCAAGGACGGTGAATTTTAGGTGTAGACATTATTTAACTCCGATTCAATAAAAAACTGATTTGCCTTCGCATCGGACAATCATCTTGGTATTTGAAATCTTTTTTTTACGAGCTACAGATTGAGTCTGGTTAAGCTGGTAATCATTTTCATATATTCCTTGTTTTTTGTCAAAATGTTGAAGATTGGCACGAGCATTTATTGATAGACTATCTGAGTATTTTTAATTCTCATTCACTGACGTTGGCGTGAACGGAATCAAATTAGCTGCAGAATTTTCATTTTTAAATGGACTCTGGGAGGACTACGGCCCGATAAGAGGCAATTCAAAGGTTTGGCTGCTTGTAGCCTCCTTCAAAGTGGCGACGGAATTAGAAAGTCCTGCATCAAAAGCTGCGATAGCGGAAATTCTGATTTCACCATGTTTTTTTATAATTGAATTGCACTCAGCACAAAGTAACTCAAGGCCTTTTGTTTGAGGTTGAATCGATAAATGTAAATCGCTATCTGAATTGTTAGCAATTTGTAAAATAAACATATTTCCGTGGCGTTGGTCTGGTAAGGTTGAAAATGAAGCTCCTGGTGCCCTAATGACATTTATCGCAAGGGTGCTTCGCCCAAATGTTCGCATGATGCCAATGGACAAAAGAATGCCAATGGCAATTGTGTAGGCAATGACTTTTGGTCGTTTCCAAACAGGAGTTACGCGACTGCCAAGAAGCTCATTTTGACTGGCGAGTCGAATCAGCCCAGTGGGTTTTTTGACATTTGTCATGACTAGATTACACGCGTCAATGCACCTGGCGCACATAACACATTCAAGCTGAAGGCCTTGTCTGATATCGATTCCTGTTGGGCATACTCTGACGCACAACTGACAATCAATACAGTCTCCTTTTTTATCTCCACGCCCTCTGGGTTCGCCTCGGGCTGCGTCGTAAGAAACAGTCGGGGTATCTTGGTCAATCATCACACTTTGAAATCGGGCATATGGGCAAAGATAGGCACAAAATTGCTCTCGAAACCACGCCAGGTCACCATAAAATACAAATAACACAGCAGTCATAAACAAAAATGGGACTGGGTGCTCAGAAGGAGGCTGAATCATCCAATGAAGCAATTTATCGGGTGCAATAAAGTATGCTAAGAATGCATTAGAGACGATAAATGCGACTCCAAAAAAGAGAATGTGTTTAAATATTTTCTTGGTCCAGGTTTGAAATGTCCAAGATTCGCGGTCAATACGTCGTCGATGATGAGCGCTGCCCTCAATAAGCTCTTCAATGGGGCGAATCACCCAATCAACAAACACAGTCTGAGGGCAACCAAAAGAGCACCAAATCCTGCCTTTTACGAGAGTCGCTAAAAGCAAAATTATGGCGAAGGTAGCCAATATAATGGCCAAAATATTGGCTTCATTAACGCGCATGACGAGACCAAAGAAGTAGGCCTTTTTCTCCAGGACATCGATTCGGAATAATGGTCTGCCTTGAAATTGTATCCAAGGAGTGACCAAGTAGATTGCAATCAGCGCGAAAGCCGTCAACTTTCGTTTGCGACTATTCGCGCCCGACCGACGATCTGGATAAAGCCACTTCCGCTTGCCTCGACTATCCATAGTCGGAACGGGAATGGATGAATCATGTTTTTCGGAATCAATCATTATGGTTCTTCAGTTCCTTGAGCAGGCTTACCATTTGCAGGATTCGAGCCCTTTAGGCTGACCACATAGGCAACCATCTCTCTCACTTTTTTGTCGCCTACCACAGGCCCCCAAGCGGGCATTCCTTTTTCTACAACACCATTACTTACTGTGAGGTAGATCTTATCAGGAGCGCCGCCATGTAACCAAAAATTATCAGTCAAATTTGGACCAATGGTGCCCTCACCGACCACTCCATGGCAGGGAGCGCAATTTGCCGAGTAAGTCGTTTTACCTGCCGCGATGGCATTTGGATCGCCGATAATCGAATTTACATTTTTAGCGTCATCAGGATCAGTTGAAGACCCTCCGCCCGCAGCAGGCATTTGTGCCAGATTAGAAGCATATTCCTTGGCGATTGACGGACCTCCTAATCCATGGACGTAAACGAAATATAAAAGTCCGAAAATAACATTAAAGACAAAAAGACCCACCCACCAGCTGGGCAAATTGTTATCCAATTCCCTTATTCCGTCCGCTTCATAGGGGCGCACAGCGACTTGACTATCGTGATCATTCATATAGAAAATGCCTCCATTTCAAAGTATCAAATTTGTTTCAATCATCAGACTAAAAATAATCAATCCTTAATAAGCTCATCTGCGAGCTTCTTCATCTGTTTTTGTGATGCAGGTCTAAAGGTCTTGTAAATGATCCAGAAAAAAATCCCGACAAATAGAACGAGGATATATGCCTGCAATTGGTTGGCCAGAGGATTATTTGCAAGCGCTTGTGCAACTAGAGCCTTCATTTATTGTTTGCCTCCTGTAGTGCTTTCGTACCGTCGGTTCCGAGGCGTTGCATATACGCTATTAAAGATGTCAATTCACTTCCTGCATCAAGAGTAACATTGTCCTTTGCTAGCTTTTCGACAATGGAATTTGCTTGACTCATATAGGCTTCTTTTCCACCAGCGATCTCTTCTTCAGTGTAAGGAACTCCGATGCTGCGCATAGCAGACATTTTGCCTTTAATTCCATCGACGTTGACCATGGTCGAAGTGAGCCAAGGGTAGTTGGGCATTATAGACCCTGGTGATGTCGATCGAGGGTCTAACATATGTTTGTAATGCCAAAAATCTGGATACTTTCCTCCGACTCTCGCTAAATCTGGCCCAGTTCTTTTTGAGCCAAACTGAAATGGATGATCGTAAACAGATTCTCCTGCCATTGTGGGAGCACCATAACGCATGGTTTCTTCAACCACTGGACGAATCATTTGGCTGTGGCAGTTATAGCAACCTTCTTTAATGTAGACGTCTCGACCTTGAAGCTCTAGCGGACTATAAGGCTTTACAGCTGAAATTGTAGGGACGTTGCTCTTAATCATAAAGGTTGGCACAAATTCGACAATGCCACCGACAATAATCATCACAACAATTCCAATATTAAAGGCAAAGGCATTGTGCTCAAGTTTTTCGTGGAAAGTAGACGGAGCTTGAACATGGCGCTCAGGCTTAAAGCTAATGGTTTCATCAGCAGGAGCGGGTCCGGCAAGAGCAGTTTTAAGAACATTGTAAAAGCAAATGACCATTCCCAAAAGGTAAAGGGATCCACCAATTGTTCTGAGCCAATACATAGGAAGAAGTGGTAAAACAGTTTCGATAAATTGAGGATATTTCAACAGGCCTTCTTCATTTGTAGCAAGCCACATGAGCCCTTGGGTGATGCCTGCCGCATAAATTGAAGTCACGTATAGAAGTAATCCGGTAATGAACAGCCAAAAATGCAAATTCACTAGTCCCTTGCTGTAGATGTTGCGTCCGAACAATTTCGGAGTCAGCCAATATGCGCAGGCAAATATCATTCCTCCCAACCAGCCCAATGCTCCACCGTGAACGTGTGCAATGGTATAATCAGTGTAATGTGTATAGAGATTGATAGATTTTATAGACATGAGCGGGCCTTCGAGGGTCGCCATTCCGTAGAACGTAAGTGCTACGACGAAGAATTTTAAAATAGGCTCAGTTCTGAGGCGTCCCCATGCTCCACGCATCGTTAATAATCCATTGATCATTCCGCCCCAGCTAGGAGCAATGAGCATGAGAGAGAAAACCATACCGAGTGACTGTGCCCATTCAGGTAATGAGGAATAGAGAAGGTGATGGGGTCCAGTCCAAATGTAGATGAAAACCAAAGACCAAAAGTGAACAATTGAAAGGCGATAAGAAAAGACGGGACGACCCGTAGCTTTAGGTATGAAGTAGTACATCATTCCCAAAAAAGGAGTGGTCAGCAAAAAACCTACAGCATTGTGTCCGTACCACCACTGGACCAGTCCGTCTTGTATGCCTGCAAAAACTGAGTAAGATTTAAAAAGATCAACGGGTATTGCTAAGCTGTTAACAACATGCAACATGGCAATAGTCAAAATACTTGCAAGATAAAACCAGATGGCAACATAAATGTGCTCTACTCGTCGTATTTTTAGAGTCATCATGACATTGATTGTCATTGCAACCCAAACAACTGCCACTGCAATATCAATCGGCCATTCAAGTTCTGCATACTCCTTGCCTTGAGTTAAACCTAGTGGAATCGTAATTGCTGCAGCAACTATGATCAATTGCCAGGCCCAAAAATGGAATTTGCTGAACCCGTCACTCCACATTCTCGTTTTGAGCAAACGTTGCATAGAGTAATACATGCCGGCGAAAAACCCATTCGCTGAAAAAGCAAAAATAACGGCGTTTGTATGAAGAGGTCTCAACCGCCCAAACGTTAGCCAACTGGTATTCATATTGGATGGCCACCACGCCAACTGTAGGGCAACCAGAACCCCAACAAGCATCCCAACAACTCCCCATAGTAACGTTGCAATTAAAAATTGCCTCGAAACTCGGTCGTCATAGGTGATCATCACATTTTCACTCTCTCGATTTGACATCTTCATTCCTCCATTTTTAAATTCTATTAACATTCACTTATTTATATCAATTTTCTTGGTTGGACGGACTTCGTATTCATCAAATATGATCTGCTCTCCAGGCGATTTTAAATCTGAAAATTGCCCCTTCTTAGTTGCCCAAATGAAAGCGACCAGCGCAGTGCCGGCAAGTATAAAACTTAGTGGTACTAAAACAAATAAGGCCTCCATTTTAAGTCTCCTGCAAATCATTTGGCCAACTAGTAGCAATTTTGGCTACCGTCAGACTTGATATTGGCATTAAGATGGCTGCCAGTAATGGCGACATCATTCCTGAAGCGGCAAAACAGAGGCCAAGAAGATTGTAAAATGCTGCAAATGCAAATGCCATCTTCATCCTAGTGGTGCAGGCTCGACTTATTTTGACTGCTTGATCAATTAGCTTGAGATTGGCCCTTAAAATGCAAATATCTGCCGACGTTTGCGCTGGATTTGAGGCATTTGAAACAGCAATTCCAACTGAGGACTGAGCCATGGCAACGCTGTCATTGAGGCCGTTGCCTACCATTGCGCAACTATTAAACTCACGAATCTTGTGCGCCTTTTCCGTCGGACTTGCTTCCCCAATAGCATCGCAAATGCCGATGTCTAATTTGAGTGCCAGGGATTTAGTTCGTTCATTTGTGTCACCGCTTAAAATGGAAAGTTTGTTTCCAGAAGATCGCAATCTATTGACGGCATCCATTGCTTCAGCGCGAATTTCGTCTTGCAGTTCTAGTGCGCCTAGGAGCGCGTTGTCACAAGTTAAAAAAATCTGAAACATTTCAAGTTTTGTTTCGACGTTAATTCCGAATGAGCGAATCCAGTTGATATTGCCTATACGATAGGTTGAACTATTGAATTTGAAAAACAGGCCTTGTCCCTGAATCTCTTCGATAGCTGGAAATGCAAAATCCTCAGACGTGGTCAATCTCGAATTAAGGTTGACGTCATTTTTAATCCAGTAGGAAATAGAACGAGGAACGTGATGATTTGAATGCTGATCCAGGTGAGCAAGTATGGGGATTATGCTGGATATTAGATTTTGATCGACCAACCAAACAGATTCTGTCACGGTTGGCGAGCCTTTGGTCAGCGTACCTGTTTTATCAAACACAATATTTGTAACTCTTGCTAGCTTTTCAAGAGCTGATTGACTCTTAAACAGAATTCCTTGATTCAAAGCACGGGCCATTGCATTTGCAAACGTTAAAGGTACACCTATTGCAAATGTACATGGGCAAGCGACAAGTAAAATAGCAACCCCTCTACGTACGGCCTCGTAGATGTCATTTGTTGCATACAAAGAAAAGATGATGAGGGCAGATGTAAGGACAGTATAAAACAGGCCTATTGCGGCTCGATCGCTCCAGTATTGAAACTGCCCCTTTTTATCCAAAGCGTCATTCACAAGCTTCGCCAAATTTTCAGTATAGGATTTGACTCCTGATTCGGTTGCTATTCCTTCTATGGATTGCCCACCAAGGACAGCTCCAGATGGAATGGACTCATCAGCATAGGATTTTTTCCACGAAGGCTCTCCATTTAGTTCACTTAGACTATATTCAGCGCAATTGGATGAGCAGCGAATCGTTACCGGTAGCATATCTCCAGGTAGAAGTTTTACTTTATCACCAACCTGAATTAAAGAAGCCAAAACGTGAGAATATAGACCATTCTTCTCAACTAATATGTATCCATCGCTAGGCTTAATGAGCGAAGCTAGTTTTGTTCTGTTTCGATAGATTGCTTGAGATTGAAAATAGCGACCAGTGAGAACAAGCGCTATGATTGCAGTGATTGAATCAAAATAAATTTCAGGACTTGCCATTACCACATTGTAGCAGGAAAAAAAATAGGCGCTTAAAATTCCGAGTAAGATGGGTCCATCTATATTTGGCGTCATGGATTTGAAACTCCGTAAGGTCGCCATGAAAAAAGTTCGCCCTGGCCACGCAATGGAGACAGTTGCGAGTGTCAATGATATCCACCGAGAATATTGTAGAATGTTGGTTTGAACTCCATCTTCACCAGATAAGTACTCAATCAAGGCAAATGACATAACATTGACCATTATGAATAGGGCAACTCCAACTTTAACTAATTCCCCTTGATCTTCTTCTAACTTTCCCTCGCGATGTGGAAGCGTTTTGTAGCCGAGTTTATCAATAAGTTTTACAAGTTGAGAGAGCTTGGTCGCTACATGATCCCAAGTGATGGTTGCACAGCCGGTTGCTTGGTTGATGGAAATGGATACATCTGGAAAGACTTTTTCAACACTTCTTCTGATGAGCCAGATGCAGGCATAACATGTAACCCCTTCGATCAATAATTCGGCTTTGGAGCCTTCCTTGGAAGGAGATACAAACTTCTTGCAGAATTCATCACTATCAAAAATCGAATAGCTATTTTCATTCGTTTCAGGGCTATTTTGCAATGAAGAAACCAATGATCCATCACCAGTCATTTGATAGAAAGACTGTAAACCTAAATCATTTATGATGTTCCATGCTCCAAAACAGCCATTGCAGCAAAAATAATTTGTTTCACCTTCAGTGATTGATTGAATGGTGGTATTGTTTAAAGGAATTTCTGTTTTGCAGTGAGAACAAGCACATTTACTTTTTTGAATGAATTTGTTTAAAGACTGATCTTCAATATTTTTAAAAGGTAATTTTGAATGGGACATGACCATGCTCATATGGACCACCTGCTACATGGAATTGACGCACTATCAGGAGCAGGATTTCTGGCCATTGTCATATTCAGTTTTTTAGCCTCTTGGCATTGTATTGCAATGTGTGGACCACTTGTTTGTAGCAAATTAGGAAGACGAGCAAAACTTTCTGGACCAGCCATATGGGTATATAATTTAGGGCGTATGTTTTCGTATTTTCTGATGGGGGTTTTTCTCGGTTGGCTGCAGAATGAAATTTCGGATGCTTTCAAAAGCGTAGGCGTAACAATTTCGATCGTATTAGGATTGCTTCTCATCCAACAGGGATTTTCAATTTTGTTGGGATCAAAAAAATCATGGCCATTCAGTTTTTCATTTTCACTTTCATATCCGACAAAAATTTTTCGTAAAATATCTGTTCTCACGGAAAAATTCCCATTGATTGCGCAAGATTTTATGCTTGGTTTTTTTACAGTTCTGTTGCCCTGTATGACTTTGACGCCAGCGCTGATTGCATCGGCGGGTGCAGAGAGTGCCATGTCAGGTGGATTTACAATGCTTGCATTTTTCTTTGGAACTCTTCCCTCAATGGTGGCGGCTCCACTGCTAGTTGGATTTATCGGGAATTCCAAACGTTTGCACTTAGCAGCGAGATTGAGCGGAGTTTTTCTTTTATTGGCAGGCACTGTAACAATCCTTAGAGTGTGGCATTAAGTAACACTCTTTCCTAGTGAGGAGTATATCAAATCCAATAGTCAATACAGAGAATTGTCATGGAGACATAGAAATTTTTTTTAGTGACTAAATTAATAAACATTTAGCGATCGAACTACAGTTGGGGCTATGTAAAATCTATTGAATGAGTAGATCGTGTTGTGCAAGCGATTGAGGAGGTTGAATTCATGAAGATGACTTCCTCAAAACAAGGAATTTGATTTTGAGATTTGTTTTCATTGACGCATAATACATGATTGAAAGAATCAACTATTCCACCGGATCGTGCAATTTTATTGGGGGACTTTATTAATGCAATCTAGGCCGACCCATTTGATCCTCGTAGATATGGAGCCTCTATGGGTTGATGTAAGTTATCGAGAAATTCTTGATGATTTCTCTAATCGTCGCTTTGATTCTTTGGATGCCGCCACTGATTGGTGCAACTCTTGTCAATCTCACCAAGTCATCGTGGTTACCTCAAGATGGTTTGACCAGCAAATGCATTCCGCAATTCAAGTATTCCTGACTGAAACCTCAACCGTTGTCGAGGTCCTAGTGCTGACTTCTGGTGTTTTGGAAAATGTCTGGCAATCCCTATCAGATGCAAGAATTGAAATTTTGCTACTGCCTAGTTCTCCAGCATATTTAGAAGCAAGATTAAAGAGTAAAAGGTTGGTCGCCAAGCAGAGACTTGAAAATACTCAAACACAAAAACTCCTAAGTGATTTTGATTTTGATTTTGATCTTTGTTTGGCGAGTTTAGTTCATGAGGTTTCTAATTTTTGTCAGGTTTTGGGAAGCACTGTTTATTTGATGTCGCAACAATCACCGGAAACGACTGATGACCTAGATTTGCATAGGTCAGCAAATGAGAAGTTGAAATCCTTTGAGTTACAAAAGGATGTTTTAAATCTTCAATCGCAGATTGATAGCCTGAATTTGTATGTGCATTCTTTTGCCGATGGCTTGCGCAGTTTACAAGGTCAAAACAATTTTCAATTTAAAACTTGGGCTAGTACTCTTCAAAAGGTTGTTCAAGTACTCCAGTTCCAAATTGCTGAATCTGGGGCTCCACGGAGGATAGAATACACGCTTCCAACAAAGTTTCATTCGTTCTATGCCCATGAAGGCTTAATGCTGTTTTTACTATTTAATGTCGTCTATAACTCTGTGAAGCACGCTAGGGTTTTAGAATGTCTTCATGTTGATATTTCTGAAAAGGAAGTTGAAATTGAAGGGAAGAAATTTGTTGAGCTAGTTCAAATAATTGGTCCGGAAGGATTCGATTTTTTAACAATAAAAGCCGCAGAAATAGTAGGCGAATTTATCGAGACTCGAAAGTGCAGAACATGTTTCTTCAAATTTTAAACTGACCGACAAATTGTTGGTAAATTCCAGCATTGGAATTCAAATAGTTTCAAAAGTCGTTCGAAGTATCGGCGGCTACATCGATATAAAGATATCAACGGCTAAGTCTGACGCATCAAACAAAGGGTGCATAACTAAAATTATACTGCCTGTAAATCCCGTTGGCCGCGGGCCATTGGAGGAGGTATAAATTCGCCTACTATTTCTGCGGCTTTTATTGTTAAAAAATCGAATCCTGCCGGACCAATTATTTGAACTCCAACTGGAAGTCCTTTCCCTGATACTCCTACAGGCGCAGAGGTTGCGCACATCCCTAAGGTGTTTATGATTCCAGTCATGACAGGGAATGGGGCGTTCAACATTTGATTTGTTTGCAAACGAGGTGCGGTCTGATGGTAGACCGGCATGAGTAAAATTTGAGATGTTTTGAAAACAGCATTGAGCCTTTGCTGGAGGCGACTAATATCAGCATCTAAGCTTCTGAGTTGTTCTTGTTTCTTGCTCAAAACAGCCTGATCCGCAAACATTAAGATGCTGCCAGCAATCGTATGATCAGACTGGCCTGTAACTTGGCGGATTAGCTCAATGAGCGAATGGCGGGGCTTTCCGGCAGAATACCATTCTAGAAGATTTCCTCCGATACTTCTATGCATCGACAATCTCCACAGCCAGTATGCAGTATGAAAAATTTCTTTCGGTGCGACCGTTACTTTTGCACCGCTGTCTAAAAGCCTTTGACTTGCCTTTCTAATTGAAAGTCTAATTTCAGGAGAAATTGTCATCCACTGCTGAAATGAAGGATCCTCTAAAACGGCAAAATTTAAATTATGAACGTCGATACTTCGAAGATTAAGGTCCCCGGTAAGGCTCATGGGATCTTCGCTACATGATCCTGCAATTATTTTTAGAATTAATTGTAGGTCCTTGGCATTTCTTGTCATAGGGCCAATTGAGTCAAGCGCCCTTAGGCCGATAAAGTCTGCGGGAGATTTGTATGGAAACGAGCCAGACAGTGGGACTGTGCCTCGGCTAGGTTTATGGCCAAACAATCCACAAAAATTGGAAGACAACCTTATTGAACCATCATTTTCCGTCGAAAGAGCAAATATAGCACCTCCACCTGAAACTAAAGCTGCATCGGCCCCGCTGCTTGTTCCTGCACACCGGTTTTGTCCCCATGGGTTGGAGGTGGTGCCGTAAATGGGATTCGTAGTTTGATGCCAGAGATTGTATTCTGAAATATTGGTGGAGCAAATTAGAATGGCTCCGGCGTCCAGCAATCTTTTAATGGAGGTACATGTAACTGATGATTTGATGCCATGTCGGCTCCAGGCACCCATATCAAATCGAAATCCCTCGACACCTAAACTAGCTTTGACGCAAAAGGGAATTCCCAATAGAGGCTTATCTGTAATACTGCCTGTCAGGCTTCCTTCTTTTAATCTTTGATCAAATGCTTTTGCCTCAATGAGTGCATTTTCAAATCTTTCTTCAACAATAATATTGCATTTTGAATCCACGATTTTTGCTTGGTCAATGACAAAACGTGTTAAATCATAGCAAGAGATAACACGCTGTTTGATAAGCATGACAATATCAGGAATGGTTTGATTTAAAATTTCAAACGATGGTTGCATGTTCTATCTTCGGGCCCGTAGTGGGGTATTTTAAAAAAAAGAAAAACTTGAAGGTTCGCGCACGATGTTAACCTGTGCCGAAGGCAAAAGCAATTGAACGTGATCTTTCATGGCTTCAAGTGACTTGATGTCACCGTGATTCAGAAACACCAGATGTGGCTTTTTTTGCATTTTTTCGATCCAGGCCCCAATATCTGCATAGTCGCCGTGGGCAGATAAAGATGCCATGGTAGCAATTTCTGCTTCCACTGGTACTTCCTCGTGATGAATTCGAAGGAACTCTAAATTATTGGCGTTATCTTGTAAAAATCGTCCTTTTGTTCCTTCTGCCTGAAAACCGCAGAATAGAATTGTATTTTTTTCGTGTGGGAGTCTGGACTTTAAATGGTGCAAAATTCTGCCTCCATTGAGCATTCCAGCAGCAGATATCACAATCATCGGCCCATCTTTCATACAAGTGAGCATAGACTCGTCAGAAGTCGACGTTGTAGAAAAGTGATGAGGTAGAAAACAATCTTCGATTCGACCTGAAGCATGGGTGCAACCTTCATTATGATCTTCAGGGTGTTTAAAATATATTCTAGTTGCCTCTTTTGACATCGGGCTGTCCAAAACCACAGTGACTTTTGGAATCAGCTTTTCATCTTCGCATTTTCTGATCAAATGTAGAATTTCTTGGCTTCGGCCAACGGCAAAGGCAGGGATAACTAGAACACCATTTCTTTTGAGGGTCCTAGAAGCGATCGCCCCAAATTCGCCAATCGTATCTGCTTTCGGATGGAGCCGGTCGCCATAAGTTGACTCTAGTACAAGCGCGTCCGTTTCAACTATGGGCTCGGGAGTTCTGAGAGTCAGAGACCTTGCGTGCCCCAGATCACCAGAGAATGATAGGATGCGCGTGGCATTTTTGAACGCAAATGATATCTGGACGATGCTAGCTCCCACAATGTGTCCGGCTGAAACAAAACGAAATGATATGTTTTGCGTTAGTTGATGCCACTCGTGCCTTGGAAGTGGGCGGAATTTCTTTGAGACTTGTTCTACATCTTGAGTCGTAAACAATGGTTGTGCAGGTCTATGACTTGAATATCCTGTTTTATCGGCATATTTTGCGAACTCTTCCTCCAAATGTGCGGCGTCTGCCAGCATGACAGGAAGCAAATCTCCTGTTCCATCGGACATAAATATTTCGCCTTCAAATCCTTCTCTGTTTAACCGCGGCAGATATCCAGAATGATCCAAGTGTGCATGTGTCAAGATTACAGCATTGATTTTTGCGCCAAGATTGGAAAGGAGAGGCTCTCGATTCTTAGCTCGAACGTCCTTCGGACCTTGAAAAAGTCCGCAGTCAATCAAGAATGAATATCCCTCAAAGGTAACAAGAGTGCGACTGCCGGTGACTCCACCTGCCGCACCCAAAAATTTTAGCTGAACTGACATGGATTACTCTTTACGAACTAAGTTACGCAGTTCTTTTAGATTGGACGAAATATCTTCTGGAATCGAGGTTCCAGAAGATCCGGAATATTCCAATATGATTTGTTGCTCCAATGCATCGTAGGCAAGAGCCGCAAATTTTGTTTTAGGCGCACTGCGAATAGCAGACTCATAGTAGAAATCTGTTTGTGTCAGCCACGCATTTCTACCTATCAAGGACTCGGTTGTGCCAAGCAAATAGTAGGCCTCCGATAGTTCATTTGGCTTTGATTTGGCAGTATTTAGTTGTTTATTTAATAGTGTGCTAGCAACAATATAGTCGACTAGAGATGAACGATCCATCGGATAGTCCATGTTCTGCCTAGCTGATTTAAGTATTTTGGCAGCGCGAGTTAACTCGTTTCCCGTTTTGGATATTTCGGGCTTTAATTTTTTTAGTGAAGATTTCCAAGATGCCACTTCACGAACCATGAATTTCGGGACGTCCGCGCGGGCATTTATGAGATCTAAAGTCTTGATTGCTCGATCAGGGTCTTGCTTTACTCGTAATACAACTTTCAAATATTCTGTCAGTGCGTCCATTGCGTAAATGTCACCAGGCCGATTCAGGGTGGTAAACATTTCTTCCCACGTCTTGATAGCATCGTCAAACTGTCGCAACGCAACTTGCAATTTGGCCTTTTCTCCCAGAGATAGGTTAGCAATCGAAACATCTTTGAAAAATTGCTCCATTTTTGGAGCGTGTCCCGGATCTGGAAGCTTCATATGGCAACTGACACAATTTTCACTCAACTGATGAAGCATATATCTAGCCTCACTGGCGGAGTCATTTTGATACCACCTGTTTATATCCACCAAATCACGAGCCATTGATTTTGCAACAAATGCGAAAGAACGATCATACCCCTTCGCATGCTTAATCAAAGCTGAAGATGAATCGCTCATTTGCTTAAGGTCAGCAGAAATCGAGGCACGATTCTCTTGTTTATTGAAATCATTCATATTCATACTTTTGGGTAATACGCGGGTGAGGCTAGAGAAAATTTGAGCCATTATTGCTCGTGTTTCAGCGGTCTCTTTATCTGATTGTGTTGACGTTTTTGATTCCGATTGGGCGATCAATTGAGTGGAGGCTAGAGTGCTCAAAAAAATGAAACCGGAAGCAATAAATCTAAAAATCATGAGCGATTCTCCCTGAGATAATAAAACTAAATTATAAGGTGAACTGATCTCAGAATACCATGACAATAGAAATTGTAATAGTCGCTAATATCGAAATTTGTTTAGTCCGACGATTCCATGTTGGACATCAAGAATTAGACTTGGCAGATTTTTTTGTACGTTGATTGCGGTGGGCAATGCTTGCCGTGATTTTATCACAAGAATTGTTTAGTAATCCACTTAGCTATCATTGCTTTGCTAGGCAATTCTGTTTGCTGTCCATCAGCTGCAATGGCCCAGGCAAAATGCCTTGTGCTATCAACCTGCGAAAGTTCATTGCAGATCAAAGCACTAAGATTGTATTTTGAACAATAGTCTTTCGCTATATCCGAAGCTCTATTCAAATTGAGCTCGGTCTCTAATTTAAATCCAATCTTAATTTTACCAGGAAGGGTAACTTTTGAAATTATTTTTTCAGTTGGCACTAATTCAATATGTAGTGAGCTCTGGCCGGATTTTGTTTTGCCGACTAATTTTTTATCAGGTTGGTAGTCCAACACAGAAGCTGTAAATACAGCGCCCAGAAGCGAGCTTTCATTTACACCTGTAACCGCATTCATCATATCTTGAAAAGAAATAGTTTCCGTTAATTTTGTTGCGTTTGAAGGACGGAATTGGCTCGGCCCAGCAATTACATGTGTTCTAAAACCATTCCTAAAGAGCTCTTCAGCAATGAGTGATCCAAGCTTTCCAGATGAGTAATTGCTTAAATACCTCACATCGTCAATATAGCCTCGATTTGTACCTAAGGTTACAAGGATGTCTGTCTTTGGTCGTGATTGAGTCAAGGCCAAATGTGAAATTTGATCAGCGAGGATATGAGGCTCTGGAAATTTTCTTTTTCCTTCTTCAAGTCGCGCACTAAGAATATGAACGTTCTTCCAAGTTTCAATCTTTACGATATTTTCTTGATAGGAAGGGGCAGCACTTAAACTGTCATGCATCGCAGGAAGTATAAATACCGGCTTTTGCTGTCCCAACGCAGATGCAATCAATGCACTGGCTGGGGTATCAGTATAACCTTTCGCCAACCGATTGATCATGTTGGATGAGGCTGGCGAAACAATCACACCATCTGAGGTGCAAATGTGGGAGTGAGTTCCTGAAAAATTCGTTAGGCATTTATTTGCTGAGGCCCATTCGAGTGCGAGTGGCGTTATAAATTGCGCTCCTCCTTGAGTAAGCCAGGGCTGGACAGTCGCACCAAGTCGACGAAGTGAGCGGATAAATCTCACCGATTCGACAGATGCAATAGAGCCTGAAACAACAACGTCGAACGTTTTTCCAACTAGGGAGTCGGAAATAGGTTCGACGTTTAAGTCATCAACACTTTTAGGTTGATGCAAGGCTTCAAGAATCGCCATTGTTGACGATTACTTCGCTGCGCTTGCGCTTGCTTTTGCTTTTAGAGCTATCGCTGCTTTTTCATGCGCATTGGGCATATTGAGTGGCAAGTTTTTTGCAGTGCTCCCGTGTATACGGAGGAGGTTTTTACGAGCAGCGCCAGCTTTGATAGCTTTTTTTTCGCGAACGTTTGTTACTTTTCTTGTGCGTGAAGCCATGGTTAGAGTTCCTTTTTGTATCACGGTTGAACCAGAAGGGGCTGAATGTAAAGGAAAATGTGTGAACTTTCAAGAATTAATTCTGTGACAGCCATTTGTTTGTGGCTTGTTGGACGTGGGCTAGTAGAGTAACCTAATGGTTTGAGTCAGAGAAGGCCTTATAGACATTTCTTAATTGGCTTGAATCATTGACCTCTTGGTTTTTGTAGTGGGATTTTGTCTTTTTACTTTGGATGTTAATTTTGGAGGATTTTTATGTTGAATGTAATGACTAAAGCTAAGCGGATTTTTGTTGGGAGCTGCATATTTGGGGCAGTGGCGACGACCAGTTACGCAAGGGGTATATTGCTGGCTCAAGAGGAAGTTATTGGAGAAGACGGGTATAATAAGACTTATAATGACAGCTCAAAGAGTTTTAAGGATCGCATGAAAGATGCCCGCTCAGAGCCGGTTTCCACACCTGGTAACGAAAAAGGCGGTTTTGCATTGGGAATCAATGGCGCTTTTGGACCAGTCTATGATGCTGAGCCAAAATCTACTAGCGGCATGGGCTTTGCGGTTGGTGTTGAGCCTGGATTTGTCATCCAAAATGACAGCTTTAGTCGCATTGAGCTTGGCGTTGGTATTGCTTACAATTCATTTAGTTGGAAAAATCCAGATGTGACTCACACAATGGCGCCCTTGACGATTTTGCCAAAAGTGGGTTGGGGAGCGAGTCTTGGCAATAATCTTCAAGGTGTTTTAAAGGTTGGATTTGGCGTTGGAATGAAATCTGAGATGACGACAAAGCAAACCGTTGCAAGTGTCACAACCACTTGTAAAACAGATTCTCCAACAGGCTTTTTATTGAGTGGAGATTATGATGTTGTTTACGGATCCAATGGCATGCAGTTTCTAGGCGGTATCGGTGCTGTTCACCATAAATACACTTTTGGGTCTTCAACCTGTGGCTCTACAAAGATTGATTTGAAAGGTAATGACGGAGTGGTCAACCTAAACTTTGTCAATTTACACGGTGGCGTAAGATTTCAGTTCTAGTTCGTGTTTGATTTAAACTAAAAGTAAAAAGGCCTCCAACTGGGGGCCTTTTTGTTTAAGATGACAAATCAAAATATGTTTGTCGCTTTTTGGTGACGGTGAATATTGCAAGCTGAAGTTAACAATCAAAAAAACTAAAAATCATCCTTCGTGAGACTCTAAATTTTCCATAATGTAATAGCAGGGCATCGCATCTGCAGCAGAGATTTTAGCAGCCCCAGTGGTTACGGGACGAAAGCCATTGCGAATAAATAATTTTTGCGCATGTTCCATTTGCGGAGTCGTTTCAAGATAAAGTCGAGAATAACTTATGTTTTTGGCCTCGGTTAGGCACCTTTTTAGAAGTCGGGCTCCGATTCCATGACTTCGGTAAGCGGGGTCCACCACTAAATCACGAATCTCACCAAGGCCCTCGCCAGGAGAAAGACCTTGTAAGGGGCCGATTCCGGCTCCGCCTACGCATTTGCCAGTCTCGCGTTCTCTTGCAACAACAAACAAAGTTCCTGGAACTGAGTAGACACTTTGAAATTTGTCGAGTCGTCTAAATGTGGACGCTAAGACTGTTCCAGCTTCAGCGTAATCACTAAGATTTCTTCGAATCAAATCCACCAAAGAAGGCACATCTGCCTCGTTCATTTCATCAATGGTAATATCCGTAGACGTTGACATACCGATTTGGCTCACATTTAGTTCGTGTGTGTTGCTATGACTCGTAAAAGATTGCATGTATCGATATTCACTCTTATTTAAGGCAATGACAATTATTTTAAGCCCAATAAATCTAGATTATGTTTGCTTCAGAGGATGGTACTTTATCAAAAGTGAGAAAACCAGTCCAATTATGGAGGTGTTTTGCCTCCACTTTAGGCACTGGTCCAGGTGATTATATATATGTACCCGTAGCTCCCTCAAAGTCAAACAAGCGCAAATCGTTAATGGGCCACCGTTGCGGGTCCACTATTCTGGATTATTTCTCTGCCAAAGAGTGGCTGTACTNACTGGACGATTGGTTGATGTGCCAAAAATACTGCTATACAGCTCGATCTGAGCGCCGCTCACCGCAATCGGTTCTTTCATAACAAACCACCTAACACCTTGACTGCAAGGCGGAGTAGTCAAGCTACCTGCATAGTGAAAATAGTCTCGATGGGTGGGTAGCAATTTTGTGAGGCTTAAAGTAGGGCTTGCTTCAGATTTTGAATGCATTTCCCTGGGCAGTGACGCCCACATAGGTTTCAAGAAGGGATTCTCGAATCCAGATTTCTCATGCATCATCACACCTATCACTGCAAGGCCTCCAGCTGCATTTTTATGGACAAAGTGGACCTCCATGTCGGCTAGTAGTCCCCCAATTTTATGTTCGCTTGGATTGTGGAAGTGAAACTGTGCCAATGTATATTTTTCGCCATCTATTTTTATGTGATTTTGGGTATCAGGCATATTTGCGACGATGGTATGCCCATTGTTTTCAATTCCAACGGCGGTCGGATTGTAGTGCCATGTTATCTCTGGTGCAGAGGCCTTAGTGATTGCGCCTTTGAGGTCGATAGGTGATTGCTCGCGACCCTTTTCACACTGAGCAAAGGATTCGCCAAGATTTCCCCAATTTTTTGGCCCCTCTGCTGCGTTTTTCTCGTAGGACCAGTGCACTCCGGTGCCGTGTTTTTCCTTTGGCTCGGACCCTTTAGAGCCTTGTCCTGAATGACTGTCAGCTTGAGTGTGTTGGTCGTCATTTTTTTTAGTGTGACTAGGATCATTGTGAGAGGAGGTAGCTGTTTTATGGTCATTTGTACCGGCATGTTCTGTGCTGGCACGATGTTCAGGGTCGATTTTATGCTTTGACTCTTCATGACTACTTACTGCGTGACTCGAAGCCTGTTCGCTATTGTGGCTATCCCCATGGTTGTCAGCAGCATCATGAGATTTGCCGGTTTCGTGCCCGTCCACTTTGGCGTGACTTTGCCCAGTTGAATGTTCGTCATGAGTCGCTCCAGCCTTATGTGAGTTACCCTCGGACGAGCCATGAGTTGCCCCATGAGAGCTATCGCCGTGTAAATCGACCGATTGATGACCTTGGGACTTTGCGGCCATTTTCTTTGACCAAAGGCCGGCACCCCCAAAAATAGCTCCTGACGCTCCAATAGCCACAAACCACGCCAGAACTTGTTTGCCTTGATGTTTCATTGAATCGGCCCCCTACTGTTTACGCGTTCGGCGACATCGCCTAACCCGTTAAACTTTCGGAGGTAACTTAAAGAACTTTAGGTTTTACCAAATAAGTTGCTGATATGACTCGCCAACGCAGTCAAAAGATTGACGGGGGAACATAAATTTTAAAAATTTTTATGGACCTTTTTAAGAATTAGGGCTAAGGTCTCGGATCTTGAAATTTATGTTATGGAACTTTTGATAATATTTCTTTTAAGACTGTGTTTGGTGAGTTGGAATTGCGTCTATAAGATAGATGCCGGCATCAAATAACCCCTGCAACTTGATCAGATTTTAGGAAACACAATATGAAAAAAAATAGACCACCTAGAAAACGCAACAAATCAGCAAAATATCGTGCAAAGAAAAAAATTGCTCGTCGTCGTAAACAAGTTAAAAGTATTCCTGGGCAACGAGCTGGAACTACTTTTAAACGCGGTTACAAGAAGTAGTCTTTTTTAAGATTCTTTTTCTTGCACTCAGGATTTATTGAACGATTCATCCCTTTTTCTGAGTTTATTTGAACCCGGTAAGATCGAAAGATTTGTACCGGGTTTTTTGTGAGTCGAAGCCTTCGTTATCGTCCTAAACAAATCCCAATTGACTCGGCTGCATGAATGAATTGATCTGTAGGCGCAATGGCTCTTGTTCCTTCAACAATCTCATTGTATGGCATCTGAGACACGCGACCACCTTTCCAGGTGACAACATGCCCATATTGTTTTTTTGCGATTAAGTCGACTGCGTGCACGCCAAAGGCTGTGGCCAATATGCGGTCCATCATCACAGGACTGCCACCGCGCTGTGTATGCCCAAGGACTGTGACTCTAGTATCCATTCCAATGCGAGTATGAAGCGTTCTTGCAACTTCATCTGCAATACCGCCTAAGTGAACGGTACCAGTGGCACTGCTTCGAAACATGGGTGCTTTTCCATTTTCATAGGCGCCCTCCGCAACAACAATAATCGAAAAATTGCGACCACGCATTCGACGCTCTTCGGTCGCCTTTACGATAGCGTCATAGTTGAATGGAATTTCTGGAAGGAGGATCACGTTAGCAGCTGCGGCAATTCCCGCATGCAATGCGATGTAGCCCGCATCTCTCCCCATGACTTCGATGACCATGGCTCGAGAATGTGATTCAGCGGTTGAATGTAGACGAGATATGGCATTTGCGGCAACTTCAACGGAGGTCAGAAATCCAATACTCAAATCGGTTGGGCTGTAATCATTGTCTATGGTTTTTGGAATGCCAACGATAGGCATTCCTGCGTGGTGCAAATTGAGCGCCATTCTTTGAGTGCCATCTCCACCAACGACGATCAAAGCATCTAGACCCAGTGATTTCCAGTTCTTTAATGCATTTGCAATGGCTTTTGGACCTTCTGTAGGATCTTTAAACGGACTTCCTTTATTGCTAGTGCCAAGCATCGTTCCACCGCGGTCTATGATGCCAGCCACGTCGTTCAAAGACAAATGGCGAATCCGCGGAGGATCACACATTAAACCGTTGATACTTTCCAAAATACCAACAACATCCATATTAAAATTCAATTTAGCGTGGCGTGTAACAGCACGAATCACTGCATTCAATCCAGGACAGTCGCCACCACCAGTGCAAATTGCGATTTTCACTAAGAAACTCCTTGTTAAATATCAAAGTCATACTGACTGCAGTAGATTGTGAAAACATTGTCTTTTTATAGCAGCAATTTTATCAGGTTTGTAACTCAAGGGAAAGCTCTCCGATTGGATTTAAAATTTTACAAACTTATTGATTTTCCTAGTTTGTGCTACAATAGGGTAAGCCATTTATTTTTTGGCGAGACAGTTGTTCCTTCAATTAGTTTGCAACACCGGAGCGATGTGTGGCAGCAGAAAATTTGCCAAATAAAATCTTAGTCGTGGATGACGATCCGTCGGTAGGTGTGTCCATTGAGCAAGGCCTGCAAAAGCATGGTATTGCTGTTGTTAAATGCGTGGATCTTGATTCCGCACTCTATCAATTCAATCAGGGGCGATTTGAAGTCGTCTTAGTGGAATTAGACTTTGGTCCCTTACCAGGATTGGCTCTGATTCAAAAATGGCGTAACCATGAAATGATTGAGAAGAGAAACGCCGGTTTTATTTTGTTGGGAAGTGGTGGGCAACGTTCGGCCGGCAATGAAGGCTTGATGAAGGAATTATCTGACATTGAATTGCTGATGAAACCTGTATCCCCGATTCAGCTTCTTCCTGTAATTGCGCGCGCCTATTCTAACAAGAATAAAGCGGCGGCATTTGTTGAAGTAAAAACAAGACTCATAGATCCCCTTGTAAAACAAGGCAATTATTCTAAGGCACTGGAGATTGCGCAGGGCATGATTCCTGAATTAGGTGATAAGGCGAAACTGTTGGTAGTGGATTTGTTAGAGAAGGCGGGAAATTTTAAAGAATGCCTTGATATGTCAGTGTCGCTTCTTAAAGGTGACGGCAATAACATTGGACTCATAAATACAGCTGGCCGAATGTGTATGAAGCTTGGGAAGTTAGCTGATGCAAAGAGCTTCCTAGAGAAGGCGGACTCACTCGCACCGATGAATCTTGATCGTATGAACTCAATGGCTCAACTGTATCTTCAGGCAAAATTTCCCGAGAAGGCTGTCGGTGTTTTTAAACAGCTTGTAAAATTAAATCCTGAACATCCTGAATACAAATTTGACGTGTTCAAAAAATTGTATGATGCAGGGTATGATGAGCATGCTGTGTCTTTTGGCAAAGATGTCGCTCAGCCTATGGAGATTGTTCGTCACTACAATAATAAAGGAGTATTGCTTGCAAAGGACGGGCGTCAGCCTGAAGCGATAAAGGAGTATGAACGTGCGGTCAAATTTTTCCCTAAATTCAAGGAAAACAATCGCATTTACTACAATATGGCATTGGCTTTGATTGCGAGTAAAAATAAAGAAGACTATAAAAAGGCAGTTGATTTGTTAAAAATGGCAATTGCCTTGGATCCAACTTTTGAGAAAGCCAAAACCACGCTCGCGACTCTAGAGAAAAACATCGCTGCAGCTTGAAATCATCTCTCTAGTTGGTTTTTTTAAATGGATATTCGAATGACAACCTAAGAAAGATCTGTGCTTTCTTAGGTTTGAGTATTTCGACTATTTGTCTAAATTTTGAAATAGGCTTGTTAATGATTCGTAATCTTGGGGGAGTGGTTTTCCTCCAACAATATAGTTAACTCGGGCTTTGTTTATGACCGTTGAGCCGTCCCAGTAAGAGTGAACATACTCGTAATTAATTCCATCAAAAACGGATATGAGGCGATCGGGAAGTTGGTTTGCTTTGGTGAGGATATCTACCTGACTCTCAAGCTTTGAGAGTGCATAGTCCTTCAACTCGCATGATTCTTTTATCTGGGGCACATTGCAATATGCGACCTTTCCACTGGAATCCTTGTAAATCATTTGTTGCCCAGTATGGCCCATCCCGCTGTCTGAAAACAACGCCCAACCTTCCGTGCCTTGACCCATTAATTTCAAATTTTCTGCAAATTTGATTTGCCACTGTTCCTGAACTTTCAATGGCTTTGCATCTTTTTTTGAAGGGTTCGACGATGAAGTCCCTTGAATCTCGGTGCTATCTTTAGTCGTAGCTCCCAATTTTCCGCCCTTCCCAGTTGTGCAGCTGCACCCGATAAACGAGATTGAAATCAACAACCATGTAATTTTTGAATTCATACTATTTTCCCTTTTGCCAAGCAGGTAGATTCCAAACCGATGAATTTGAATTGCCTATGTGAATCAATGAAGTTACTAGTTCAACATGCGAACAAGCAGGTTGTGATCTCTTCTATTTTGGCGTGCAGTATTTTATTCCTCGAATCACTTTCGGTGCCTTCGAGGCATCTGCATCTATATCAACGTAGCGAAATTTTTTGGTCCAAGCCTGTTTTGCAAATTCCATTGTACCCTGAAATCGGCAATCTTCGCGATTCGTGACTCGATTTCTTGCACACAAAGGTATGAGACCTTCCTCTGTTTTTCCAATCAGCTTGGGCTCAGGTTCAAGAGTCCATTGACACTCCTGTCGACCTTCGGGATCACATGCCGTCAGCAATGAGGCAAGTAACAACATTTTCGCTGAGAGCTTATAGTTTACCATGGCATCCTTTTTCTGAGAGAGTCCTCAGAATTTCAATGGCCTTGAATAGAAAAAGACAACTACCTGTATTATGCCAAAAATCGATAAAAAATGGTATCAAAACCGATTACTTTATCAAACTGATGCGGGTATCATAGTAAATAAAAATGACGTGATTTGCACAATAAATTATGATGTTATGCTCAGGTAGGTCGGAGCATAATCAAATGGGTTGGGAGATATGATGAGAAAATTGGAAACCGAGCTTTTGCGATTTGATCAATTGCGAACTTCCCTTTCAAGTAAATTTGAGGTTGAGTCGGTTGCCGAAGACTTAGTCGTTATGTCTCCAAAAAATTTACAAAGTGCATATAAATTTCAGGCAATCGATGGTGACAGAGACGTCACGTTGACTTTGATTGGATTGATTCATGGTGTAGAAGTCGCTGGGGTTGCAGTTATCTGTGATCTGATGGAAACACTCATCAAGCAAGACGGTCTACTTAATGTAAAATTGGGACTTGGACTTGGCAATCGGAAAGCAGCTTTGCTTGGAAAGCGGTTTGTCGATAGGGATTTGAATCGGTCATTCGCTAGGGTCGAGACCGCAACGATTGAGGATGTGCGAGCCGATGAGCTTGAAATTTTATTGCGTCGTAGCCAAAATTTTTTGGATTTTCATCAAGTGAAGCTCCATTCCCCGACGCCTTTTTGGATCTTTCCATATAAGAAATCTTCCTTTGACTTGGCGAGGAACATTGATTCAACGGTGCCGATTGTAACGCATTGGGGGCGTGGTTTTTCCTCGGAGGGACAGTGTTCTGATGAGTTTGTTAATAAAACTGGTGGTACTGGTATTACCATTGAATTGGGCAAAAATGGATTCGATGAAATTCAAATTGCTAAAGGGGTTGCCGTGAGTCTGCAAGCTTTGCAATTTCTGAGTCAAGACCAGCAAAGAGCTCCTTATAGAGAAAATCCTAATGTTAACTCTGCACCAATCTATACCTGGGCAGAGATCATTCCGTATCCAAAAACGTCTTTGTCAGTTTTGCGGCCGGATTTAAGTAATTTTGTAGAACTCAAGAAGGGAGACGTGATCGGGACTTTTAATGGCAACGATGTTACAAGTCCCGTTGATGGATGGACTCTTTTCCCAAAATATCCAGACTCTATCACACCGTCTGATACTGGAGTTCCTCCGGCCTTAGAAATGTTGAGAATTATGAAGAAAATTGGCGTTCACGATCTTCCGCATGGTGGGCATTAGTGGCTCGATTGGGCTGTTGGCAATGAATTCTTTAAAGATAGCAATCTCAATCAATTCGGAACTCTTGATTTAGTTCATATTGCTTTATGATTTTGCCGTGAGGTGAAAATCCCATGCAATCTCAAAATATCCTTTGGGGATACTTTGACAAATTATAAGGATGGAAGATTGATGAATCGCTATATGGTTATCGCTGTCGCAGGAGCATTAGTTGCTAGCAGTTTGCCTGGTTTTGCGGAATTGGGATATTGTGAGGAATTAAAGACAAACTTCGTTGCTATCAATCTGGATTCTGAAACGTGCAAGTTACAAATTAAGACTGAAGAAAAGATTCATGAATTGGCTCTGCCGTTTGATGCCCAGGAAAAGCTCATTAAGTGCTCGTTCAGCAAAGTGTATGAAGGCACGTCTGTCTACGCACATTCCACCTACCATGGAAAGAAATCTGGTCATTTACTATTGCGGATTGATGCTCAAACAAAGAGTCTAAAAAATATCTATACTAAAAATTCATATGCTATTGCTGTGAGGTTTAGCAGTCAATTGCAGGCTTTTCCGACACAAATGTACCAAAATATGGAACAATTAGAGAAATCCATTGTACTTGTAAAAAGCTTGGGAATGAAAACTCAAGAGCAGATATTTTCTGACGAACTGCATGCGGAGCAAAAGGCGTTTGTAATTCCAATGTCGAGCCATAAAAGTGATAAAATTTTACTGAATCTAAGATGAATTTCGCGGTTTTACATTGGTACTACAGTTAGCCATTGTCGCAGTGCAGATATCGGGTCACACCTATCTTTTGAATATTTGACAATGAAAGAGATTCTAGCGATTAGGCTTAAGGGCTCGTGCCATATCCCTGTTGGCTTCACGAGTTTTTGTTGCGTCGCGCTTGTCATGAAGTTTCTTGCCTTTGGCTAATGCTATTTCAACTTTAACCCTTTGGCCTCGAAAATAGATTTTGGTAGGGACGCATGTCATTCCTTGCGTTGCAATGGCGCGACTGATTTTTACAATTTCCTTTTTGTTGAGGAGAAGAACTCGGTTGCGTTTTTCTCCATGATTCATGATGTTTCCATGGGAATAGGGAGAAATGTGGATTTCATGCAAGGTGACGACATATTCGTCCACGTCGACCCATCCATCGCTTAAATTGCATTTTCCGGCTCTTAGGCTTTTGACTTCGGTGCCAGTGAGGGCGATGCCTGCCTCCCAAGTATCTGTTATGGAGTATTCATGATAGGCGCGTCTATTGCTGGCGACGACTTTGATTCCGGAATCTTTCATGGTTAACGCTCGCTTCAAACCTTTGGGCAATGGACAGAATAATTCAATACATTTAGCAGGGTTATGTAACTCCTGACGTTCAGATGGTAGCACATTCAAATTCGTTTCGTCATTTTGTTTGTAACTAGTCGCTGGCGCGAAACGCCAGCGACGTGTCCTGAAAGGCGAAGGCCTTGAATGATCTTGGGGCTAAGCGACTGAGAACACGAGATCCCTCGCTTCGCTCGGGACAAGTTTCTGGCGACGAAACGAGTTTCGCGCTAGAAACTAACTATTCAGCATGCTTGAAAGGCCTCGGATATCGCCAATGATAACTGTGTTGTTCACACCGATTCGATGCTCACATACATCGGCATGCTGTGTTTCGGTTCTCGTGAACGCCTTGTTCTCATTGGATCTTCTCGCTGCACGCAGTGTCGAACGCTGGGTGGTTACTTTTGTTTTAAACTGTGCTATTTACTCGATTCTGGAATATTGAAGGAAAACGGCTTTCTGTTCTTATTAATGTAATCGGGTAGGTGGCTTAGGTGGTAAATCTGGAATCCGATCAAATAGAGAGGCCAAGTGACGACCAATATCGTAGTTTGGGATCAGGTGTATTGCCTAGCGGCATTGGCCTCAGGGTCGATCATTTTTTAGCGAAAAATTATCCTTTTTTAACGCGAGCTGGATGGCAGAAGCGTTTGGACTTGTCTGAGGTTTTAGTAAATAAGAGACCAGTAAGGTCCAGCTACCGAATGCGCGCAGGGGATGAGGTTCAGTTTTATCATCCTCCAGAAGTCGAGCCTGAGGTCGATGCTGGAATTCGAATATTATGGCAAGAGGGCTCCGTTATGGCAGTCTTTAAACCAGGTAATTTGCCGATGCATGAAAATGGGGCTTACCGAACAAATACTTTTGCTCGATTTCTCTCAGAGATGGCAGGCAAGGAATGGGCCGCGGTTCATCGACTGGATCGCGAAACGAGTGGAATCGTTTTATGTGGATCAACTCATCAGTCGCGACAAAAACTGGCGGAAGATTTTGAAGCAAAGAGAATTCAAAAAGAGTATTTGATGATTGTTGACGGTGTCCCTACCTTGAGTGAATGGACCAATTCTGGCTCCTTAGGTGATCTAAAAGAAAGTCAGATAAGGATTAAGAAATGGGTTGTTCCCGACGGATTGTCGGCAGAAACAAGTTTTGTGTGCGAAGCACTGGGACCAAAAACGGCATCGCTCTTAAGAGCTTTTCCTAAAACCGGTAGAACGAATCAGATTCGAATTCACGCAGCCCATTCAGGTCATTGGATTTTAGGCGACAAGCTTTATCATCCTAATGAGGACGTCTTTTTAGACTATTGGAAGACAGGTGCTACGACGGAATTTATAGTGGAACAAACGAGACATTATCGCTGCTGTTTACATGCTGCAAGCTTGACGTTTCGTCATCCTGAACTGGGTCGTGAGATCAGAATCGACTCTCCAATTCCAGAGGATATGCAGGATCTTTGGATTAAACTACAGTCCATTTAGATGTCTATAGATTGTATGTTTTAAGGTATTGAGCAATTCGACGATTGACTTGCCCAGGATCTTCCAAATGAACACAGTGACTTCCATGCGGATAGATTTCAAGCTCACTTGACGGGAGTCGCTTAGCTAACCAACGCATTTCGTGAACTGGCACGACATGATCTTGTGCTCCTGCCAAAATGAGTGCTGGAGTTTCGATGATGCGTTCGAGTTTTGAGATGTCAAAATGATGTAGATCCTCTGCCAATTCATAAAATAGGTTTGGATCGTTGGCAAAAAAATTGTGAACATACTCATCAATGTCTTCTGTACGAGCAAGTTGCCCATTGAAACCTTGTAAGCGAACAAGTTCTCTGGCGATGAACGGGATTTTGCCGGCAGATTGATTTAAAAAGCGAGTCGTCTTTGGAGATTTGCGGTTGAGCTCCGTTAAAAATTTCATAAATTTTTCAGCGTATCCTGCAGCAATATTCATGCGAGAAAATGGCTCTCGACCAGGTGATCCTTGCAAGATAAGTGCGCTGACTAGGCTAGGGTGATCATGAGCAAGTTTCATGGCGATCGAACCACCCATCGATTGACCGCAAACAATGCTATGCTCGGCCTTCAGCGCTTGTAGCGCAAATGCTATATCGTCGACCAAATGAGCAATTTTGATAGGTCGTTTGATAGATCCTAGAGTGGAGCGCCCGTGTCCCCTATAATCGATTTGAATGGTGAGTCGACCCATGTCTTGGAAATGCCGCACCTGGTATTTCCAATGAGCCTTGCTACATCCTAAGCCGTAAAGAAAGACCAATGGCGCCCCCGTTCCACTATGAACCCAGGCTTGAAGCTCTGCACCATCGTCTAGGGTGATCTGGACGATTTGGTCTTTTTTTTCACGGGAGCCTAAAGAATCACGATATTCATCCGAGACACTTTCGGTCGGCGCACCGGGCGAATGAGAAGACGAAGAGGACTGGCTCATGGAAAAGGTACCTATTGATCTATTTATCAGTGACCAATTAAAATTGGACCGCTATAAATCTATCATAACACAACTTAGCGTGGATCCCTTGATCGTCCATATGGCCTTAGTCACTTACTTTAAGGACCAGGGTGTTTTTATGGTAAGCGCTTCCCTTGGACGCCAATTGTCAGATAAATTGGTCAGGGATTTTGAGACTAACGAAGGCATAGCACGAGCGATTCATGCGAAGGTAAACATCGCTCAAAAACGTTAACATATAAGCAAGGCCCTAAATGGCCCGAGTGGTCAGCGCAAGGGCATGTATCTCTTGTTTCATCCAGTCGCCTAAGGCCTTGTACACAAGCTGATGTTGCTCCACTAATGACTTTCCTTTAAAT
Organism: Pseudomonadota bacterium; assembly: GCA_026390495.1. Taxonomy (GTDB): domain Bacteria; phylum Bdellovibrionota_B; class Oligoflexia; order Oligoflexales; family RGVZ01; genus CAMDKS01. The sequence goes on from JAPLFV010000277.1 coordinate 31,137, forward strand.
TCTTCTGCCTCTACGACCAACTGCCAGTGATCTCCGCCACCAGTCATGTCGCTGGCTTTTATTTTTGCAGAGGGGAATGTTGCACGAATTTTGTCTTGAATCATGTCAGCGGTCATATGATATCCTAATTTTGTGTGTAGAATTCGGTGGTGAAACCCTTCAAAAAATCAATACTGAAAAGACTCCATTGAAAAGAGAGTCCTTTGGTAGCATAGCGTTACTATGCACAAATCTCTAGGTAAAATTGCAGATGGGCCATATTTGGAAAGCCATTTTTTCCTTAGGCGTGTATTTACTTTTTAATTTTTGATTGACATATTCTGGGCACATATCGAATCACAGGAGGATTATTTTGCAAAGAGATATCATATTGGCTTCAAATAATATTCATAAGATCCAGGAAATTTCTCAGATTCTAGGCTCAAACTGGAACGTGATATCAGCTCAAGCAATAGATCCTTTTATATCTTGGAATGAAACAGGGACAACCTTTTTAGAGAATGCCCGCTTAAAAGTTAAAGCGATTCAGGATAATCCCGCGACGCCAAAAGGCGTTTGTATTTTAGCCGACGATAGTGGGCTTTGTGTCGACGCCCTCAAGGGAGGGCCTGGCGTGTATTCCAGCAGCTATTGTGGCGTTGAAGGCGATCACCAAGGCAATGTGGCTAAACTTTTGGACGCGATGCAGTCTATACCAGAGGCGGCGCGTACAGGCCATTTTTATTGTTTGCTATTATTTGTTGATCAAGATGGCCGCGAGATTCCATTTGAAGGGAAATGTTTTGGATCTATCGCTCAAGTCCAAAAGGGTGGTCATGGTTTCGGCTATGACCCCATATTTGTCGTGCCTTCATTTCAGAAGAGTATGGCAGAGCTCTCTGATTCTGAGAAAAATTCGGTGTCTCATCGAGGCCAAGCTATGAATTCTTTTATTGATTATATTCGGTCTAGGTCGATGATTTGATTGTTACGCTGGATTTAAGTTTTTTGATTTGTAACAATTTTGTCACATTCTCGTCCGCTTTGACTTGATTGACTGTGTTTCATGGACGATTTTCTCTTACAAGATCGATATCATTCGTTTTTTCTTAGCTTGAGGATTTCTACGCCAAAAAGTTGCTCTTGAAGTTATGAATACAAAAGGGCAGAAGATACATCCTAAACCATTCTGATCTTTGAAGGAGATTGTATGAGTATTTTGACTGTAGTCTTAGCAGTGGTTGTTTTCATTTCAAGTTGTGGTCAAAACAATGACACGACTCCATCGTCACAGATCTCTGCAAGGAGTCAAGTTCCAACAGATAGTATCAAAGCCACTGATGTTCAAAGCTTTATTGATTTAGCATCTTCTATAAGGTCATCAGAGACTTTTTCTGGTGTCATTCCTGTATCAGCCTTTTTGAAGCTAATGCCACTGGACTCAAGTTCAAGAACAGAAATACTCAAATTTTTTAAAAATGACTTCGGTGTAAAATGCGATAACTCTAAAAATATTTGCAACGTTTCTACTTTGGGAACGCCTACGCAAGCTGTCATGAATGTTGTGATTGATGGTGTTCCGAACCCGAGTCTAGTGTTGGATTCAACAATTGCAGCAAGCTTTGTTATTCGAGGCACAGATGCTATTGAGTTTTGCGAAACGAAGGGGATTTCAGTCAAGAAATTCTTCATAAAAAAGACGGTACAAGGACTTTTTCTTAATGCCGAAGGCGGTCGTTCAAAATTGATTGTGAACACCGGAAATGATTCTGAAAATTTCACTTGTCGGTAAGGTCACTGAATTTTATTTCATCTCTGCGATCACTCTTTCTGCCTCGGCCTTATATTCAACGTATTCTTTAGATGTATGAATCCAGCCAAAGTCTTTGTGTTTCAAAGACTGCTTGATCTCTGTCATGAATCTTTTCGGTTCAACGAGAAAGCCATTCAGGTAAAATGCAGATTGGGATGGCTGATTCATTTTTGAATGGCAGCGAGCAAGCAGAAATACAGCCCTTCTGGCGTCTAGTTCTTCATCTTTCCAAACCTTGCCGTTTTGATTAAGTTTGTAGATTCGTTCCAAAGGAGCGATGGCAGCTGGACAATCTTCTAGCTCTCGATAAGCACTTCCCCATTGGTAGAGGCCTTTGACATCAATATCCTTCTCTTCATCGGCTTTTTTGAAGAGAGCGGTGGCTTTCTTATAGTCTTTCTTTGCAAAATGCTTTTGTGCATCAAGGTAGTTCTTTTTATGCTCGCGATTGTTTTTAGTTGGAGATAATAATTTGCCATCAAGCCCAACTCCTGCTTGTCCTACTGCTTTAGGCTTTGTAAAAATGAGTCCCGTATTGAGTAGGCAGGGAGCATCACCATTGCCGTCGCAACATTTTTCCTGCAGCATGCCGGCGACGCGCTTATTTTGAACTGCGGTACATTGAGCCTGACCAGGAGGTATAAAAAGTTGGACACTATCACCTTGTAAGGCACCTGGTGTCGTATCAATGCCCTCTCGGATGGCGGTACTTCGCACGACGACGCCTTTCAAATAAAGACCTCTATATTGGTTGAGTAGCATCTTTCGTCCGGGCGGGTCTAGATCACCGATAAATTTGTATTTTTCTCTTTTGACGTCAAATGCATCTGGATTCACGGCCCCGCAGGATTGAATATCGACGATCACAGGACCTTTAACTAGTGAGATACATTCTGCGTTGGCAACCTCAGAGAGTATTCCTGTCAAAATGATTATCGATTTTAGATAGAGGGTCATCAGACACTGACGGGCTCTCGCGTTTCGACTCTGTTTTTTTATTCCTCTAAAGTTTTTTATCTGCCGATTCATGGTTTCTTTTTCTGGACAGTCCATTTAATCGTTCCCCCACTTGCATAGACATTATTATATTTGTCTCGATACTCAAAACTCACCTCTAAACCATCGGGAGCCTCAGCTGGTGACAGATTGAAATTGGGGATCTTAAAGTCATTACCTGTCATGTTTCCTTTCAGTGCAACTGAGGTCCAATCATCTTCGCCGACAGGGCGATATTTCAATGTTCCGTCGTCAATTTTATTTTCAGCGAATCCTCGCAATGTCTTTGCTAAATCGCTGGCCTTAACACCATTGGCCGTCAGCGGGTTGCCGCTGGGGTCGAGACTTGCCATTTCTTTAAGTTTTGTTGCATTGGTGGCAAGAGTGCTGCCGATCATGGCCGTTGCAATTTGTACCTTGTGGCTTTGGCCATCAATCGTAATGCCATTAGTCTTCATAGCGGTCGCAATATCGGGGCCGGCTGAACCATCTTCGGGAGCGCCGTCACTGACAAAATAGATTTCTTTTATGGCGTTTTTTCGACTACCTGAAAGTAACGTATTGGCTCCTGACATTCCTTTGCCGTAATACGTTCCAAGAACGGCAGCGCAGATGGCTTCGGCTGGTGTTGAGTTATTGATTTTGCCAATATCCGCGAAAAGCTCATCTTTGTTTGCAAACATTGCCGAAGAATGGATTTCAACATTGGTGAAGGTTGTAATTCCGAATCGCGCATCTGACCCTTGTGAGGTTGCGTCTGCGATAACTTCCTCAATAGCGCGCATGCGATTGCAGGACTGATTTGTGATAGCATCGTTTCCATCTTGAGGTCTGTCCATTGCCATGGAACGGGAAACATCGACGACAAAGACAATGTCTCTAGGATATTTTGCAGGTGGACATAGTTTTCCGGATATGGAAACAGGGACACCTTTTTCAAATTCCTGTTTGCTCATTTCGTGAGTGCCGGATCCTGTGATGACCCGTCTGCCTTTTTCTTGTGATGGAGCTGAGCCGGGAGCGCTGTCGCATTGCCAATACCAGTCGAGACCTGCAAGGCTACTTGTTTCAGGCGTGTTGTCGCTACCGCGGCCAGAGCTACCCGTGCCAAATGTGGCCTCCCCACAGCGAGCCAGAAAAAGACTTGTTACAAAAATGGACATAGTTTGGGTGCGCAGTTTTGAATTCATAATCGGTTCCTCCAAAGAACGGTGGTTTAAATGATCCACACGCTTTGAAGGGGTTCGGAGTGTTTGCAAAGTCCTTGAGGACATAGTTGTAACTTATTATAATCAATGCAAACAATGAGGCAAATTGCTTTGTTACCAATGCGATTGCCTATTGCAAGGTCACTATTTCATTTAAAAAGTTCTGAGGAATAGTGGGGATATTAAAAATATTTGATAAGATTAAAAGTGAAAATTAAATTGATGTTTTTTTAAATGATAAATTCAATATGTAACTGTTGCTGGATTAAAAGGGAGTTTTTGCATGCGCACTTTAAATGTCTTAGAAATAGGTATGTTTCGTCGGCTAGTGTCTAAAATTGCAATTATTCCATGCTTAGCTCTCACTCCATTGACAGGAATTTATAGTTGCTCTTCGAATAGCCAAGACGATGGTGCTGATTTGGAGGCTGAGGAGCCTGTGGAAGCAGCTGATGCGGAAACTGAATCAGAAGGAGAAGGTGAGTCAGACAGTAAACCCGCAGCTACAGAGGGCGAAGACAAATCCAAAGGTGCAGATACTAAGGATATGGAAGCTGTGGAGCCGGAAGCACCAGCATCAGGAACTGAATCAGGTTCGACTCCTAAAGACGCATCCGGAACTCCTACGGTGTCATCGCCTGCAGCTGGAGATGTTCCCGTTGCATCGGGAAATCGCAGAGTGATGTATGTAAAATCTAATGGTGTAAAAATTTATAGTGAGTCGGCATCTTCGAGTAAAGTGATTGGAAAGCTAAAGAAAGGTGATCATTTACTTGTGAATATTGACGGAGAATGGGATCGAACAGACGATGGAAAGTTTATTGCGATGAAAGACCTTTCAGAAAAAGGTATTGGCCGAGGTAAACCTAAAAAGAATCAATGGATCAGTCCAGGTAAAAAGAAATAGAGCATTCTAAGTTTAGGTTCGGTTTAAGAATCTAATGTGTGTGCCAAGAAAGATTGATAAGCTCGATGAAAGCAACAAAAGTTTCCATAGTTGATTTGTTGTTTGTGAACCCAATCACTGCTGTTGGAGCTTTGGTCGTATTTATTGGAAACACCATTCTTCGAACCTTTCGACCTAGAATGTCATTTCATCTTTTTTTGAAGCAATGCGAATTTACAGGCAATCTAAGTATTGGAATCATGATTTTAGCAGGAATCATGATTGGAGCGGTATTTGGACTGCAATTTGGTGAGATTTTAAAGATCTTTGGCGCAGAGGGTATGATCGGTGCCGCAGCGGGATTTGCTTTATCAAAGGAACTTGCGCCTGTGATCGGGTCGTTTTTGGTGACAGCAAGGGCCGGTAGCAGTATGGCAGCCGAAATTGCTACGATGAGAGTTAACGAGCAAGTGGATGCCATGCGCGTAATGGCAGTAAACCCTTATAATTACCTTGTTGCTCCAAGAATTTGGGCAAGTGTGGCTATGATGCCTCTGTTGACCTGTATCTTTGTGATGTCTGGTGTTACGTGCTCGTTTGCAATCGCTGTCTTGATTTACGATGTTGACATTGCAGTATTTAACGAGAAAATTCAGTGGATCGTAAAACCTAGACATCTTTGGGAAGGCATGCAAAAAGCCATGGTGTTCGGACTCATTTTTTCGTCTGTAGGTTGCTATAAAGGTTTTCACGCCGGAGGCGGTGCCAAAGGAGTTGGGCGTGCAACGACAGAGGCCGTCGTGATTTCACTCGTTACCATTTTAGTAGTCGATTTTTTTATGAGCTATTTTCAGTTTTTAAGTGCTCAAGACGGATTGTTCTAAACAAGCTCAACGGTATCGTGAACTTAATTTGCGGGCAATATATGCCCTACATTTTATGCAGTCTTACAAAGCTTCATAAGCCTCTATAATAGAAGATATGAAGATCATAAGTTTGTTCATTCATCATTTGAAGAAATTCCTATCTGATGTGATACGTGGGACAAAAAATAGCCCCGCTATC
>JAPLFV010000202.1 GCA_026390495.1 Pseudomonadota bacterium
AATGACATTGCGGTGGCTGGCGTTTGGTGGTCTGGCAAATCAAGCACAGTGCCTGTGACGGTTGTCACTCAAGCCTCAGTTGACAGGCTCGGCCAATTGGCCGCCCAGTGTAGAAGCTGGGGTGGGCCTCTCAGCGCAGCGGTCTACCTACCTCTCTACCAGCAATCAGCTGGATTTCTCAGCGTCGACAATCTCCATATCTTACGGTCTGCAGCCCTTAACGTATCCAATCTTTTCAACTTCATGAGATCTAGTCAATAATAATGTATTTTTTTGGGTTTGATTCCCAAGAATTTCGAATTTCATAGGTACCTTTTGGAAAGTCTCCCGACAAGTCAATTGACCTTTTGTTTTTCGCTTCGACACATGTTTTTTTGATGACCAACCGCTTGGATTGACTCCAGAGTGAAAAGCAGGCCGGATACTCTGCATCATTTCTGAGAGTTATGGATACTGCAGTTCCAAACGGGATCTTTGACTCATCAAAGATCCAACCATTTTTATCAGCATATTTAAGCACCATTTGTTTTTTACTCTGTGCGAGCAAACTAGGTGGCAACCACAATATGAAAGAAAAAAGAAATATCAGCATGGACGTTCTTAATAATTGATCGAATTCTCTTCTAGAAGATTGACTTTGACTGAATTGATTTAATCCTTTATTCACTACATAGTCTCCAAAAACTCGACTCAAAAATTTTTCCTTGCAACAAACTAAATCATTGCGATAAATTAGTAACTCGAAGCAATGTCCTCATGATAAGGCGCGAGGTCGTCGTCTTATAACCGATGAACGCTTCTGGTAGGTTGTCTCCATTCACGTCACCAGCTACGACAGGTCCAGTGTTGTAACTTTCCATTCCCCAGGCGACCCTTGTACATGTTCCAGTGGCGGTACTTGACATACAGGTATAATAAATCTCACCTGCCTGCGTGCCGTTCTGGTTCTGCATGCCGATCAGTAGATCACTTAGTCCATCCCCATTAAAGTCTGCAATATCAACATCGGAAGGATATCCAAAGAACTGCATATATGTTCCAGCATTACTTGAAAGTGTAAATGCACCAGTCACAGTACTTGTTACTGTTAACGATACCGAATTAATGATTCTCACTGTATTGGTTGTATCAAGCCCCGTTACAACCACGTCAAGACCTGTCGCTGCATTAGTGTTAAGACGGCCCCATTTCATGACGGTTCCATTCGATCCACCTGCGGAATTGATCGATACACCAGTTTGCAAAATCCAAGTACCAGAAACATCTGAATGCCTGCGACCAATCCAAAGCGCCTGCGAGTTATAACAGAAAGTAGCAATTTCGGGTCTACCATCCAAATCTATATCAACAACTGATATCGAGCGTGGATCTGTGCAGGAATTTAAAATCTGATTGATTGATACCGCAGTTTGAAAGGTTCCATCACCATTACCTTTTAACCAAGAAACAAACCCTGCTTGAGCACCAGTCAAATTAACCCCAGTAACCACAATATCCGGAAATCCATCTTGATCCAAATCACCAAATGCAACCCCAACGGGTCTCAAATCTGCGCCGGCCCCAGCATCATATAAATTTGACGAACCCAGCAATCCAGTAGCAGTACCTAATGCGACTGAAACTCCGCGGCTATAATATCCCGCCGTCACAACATCTTCAATTCCATCATTATTAATATCCATCATGTCCATTGAATTCTGGTGATGGAAACCATTCGGAAGTCCGTGATTGACCCCCATGGTATTGAACAGTGGATCAGGCAGACAAGAAAGCGAACCATATGGACATCCATAATAAGTAGGATTTGATAAATACGATTCTGTGATTGAAGATCCCAATGAATATGCTGTTGAACCACCCGAGTTACTCATATATGAACCTACAAATCCCTGGTTCACAGCATAGGCAAAGAGATCCTTTACCCCGTCATTATTCATATCTGATAACTTCATCGTACCAACTTCAGCGGGTTGAATATAAGAAGCAGGAAATAAATTCAACATACGGTCGGCTTTAAGAGGATCCGTTGTTGATGCTCCGTTTCGAGCATACGTCATGACAAATGGCTCCGTGTTTGTGTAATCAATTCCCACGAGCATCACATCATTTAAAGTGGGAACTGCAGGAATACTCAATGTAATGGAACCGCTTGATGAGGCGTTTTGATTGAGTGTAATCGACGAGGCTCCCAACGCAGTAATATAGGAGAAGTTTGGAATTCCAGTTCCTGTAATTAACTGCCCTACAACAAGGCCAGTCATCGATGAAACACTGGAAATCGTTGGACTGCCTGACGTGGTGGTTCCAGTTGGTGTCAGATAAGATGACGAGACAATTGGAGCCAGAATCATCTTATGGTGAAGTCCAGGAGACGAGGGATAATCCAACCTTAAATTGGGTGTGCTGGTTTCAAAAGGAGTCGTACATCCCGGGGACGAACACTGATTTGGAATTATAGACAAGCAGCCAGTACTAGAGGCATTGCCTATACCACCTTCTAAGTTACAACTCACCAACAAAGAAGGATAAGTACATGTGCTCGCACCATTTGGGCAAATCGGTGAAATTTTTCCTGCTGCGGAGTAGGATGTTCCTAAACTTTGCAATTGAGTTGATACTGTCGTAACTCCAGAAAAGGTATTGCCACCTGGCATCAAATAACTTCTCACGGACGTAGAATTTGTTAATCCGGCGCCGAAGGCCACAGTGATATCAGAAATTCCATCGTTGTTTATGTCATCTGTCATAATATCAGAAATACGCGCACCAGTGCTGGTATTAAATTCGTCTGTAGTCGCATGTTGACTAAAGTCCGCCATACAATCACTTCCTGACCAACTTTGCCTTAGTATATAAAGCCAAGAAATACCTGTATTCGTATTTTGTAGTCCGCCAAAAACTAGAGATGGGCATTTACTGACGGAGGTCGCGTAAGTCGTCGGAGGATTTGGAGCCGCCGAATCAAAGAAGCCCAATTCAATAGATCCAAAAACATAACCCAAAGTTGAGGAAGGAGTCGGCATCCAAGTGGAATGTTGTGAGATTGGAATCACAAACAAACTTGCTCCTCCCACAGTGGCGGTTGCTGCATTGCTTGTGCCAATACTAACTCCGGGTGTAATTGTTGTTATATATGTACCCGTAGCAAAGTTTGCATGAGATATTAATTGCCCCACTTGCAAACCGGCCGTCGACGAAACACCCGTGATTGTAAAGCCACCGTTCGTTATATTACCAGTCAAATTAACTTGAGAATAAGATGATATTTTTGATGCAGCTACCGTCGCATTCGCATTAGCGGAAATTGTAATACTTACATTTGGATTGATCGCTGTTATTGTTGCAAAGGCAGGAATTCCAGCTCCAATAATTGAGCGACCAACAGTAAAGCCAGTGGTATCGGCAACGGCAATAACGTTACTGGCATTGGTGGTATTGCCGGTGGTCGCAACAAATCCGCCAAAGATCACTTTCCGAGAAGCTTCAGTCGTACAAGCTCCAAGTAACGCACAGTTATTTTTAAGGACCGTAATACTCGCCTGCTGATTCGAGTTCTGGCTAGAATTGATAACGATATCGGCTTTTCCATTATTGGTGGAATCCGGTCTTAAATTTGTAAATATCTTGAAGTACCAAGGATAGTTATTTGCATGGCCGCCAACTGGCATTGGCCAGCAGTTCATCGACGTATTAGTATAGCCAGTGGGCATTCCTATGGAGTTAACCGTCGCAGAGCCCCACATTGCGCATAAATTTTTATTCGTGTAATCAGAAAAAACAATATCTTTGAAACCATCCTGGTCTAGATCTCCCACGTTGATGTCGCCAATATTGCCAATAAAACTAAGAAGTGGTACATTGATTGACGTAACGTTACCACTTGCATAAGGAATTCGTCCTGTCTCATCGACCTTTGCAATTTGAATAGACCGAGGCGTCGTATCATTTCTAGAATAAGTTAAAAACTGCTGAACTGTATTTGTCAATTTCGCAAGAGCATATCCATAAGGCGCACAGTTTGCCGTTCCAGCAACGCAGGGATCGGAGTATCGAGGTGCTTTCATATCTAACGTTTTACCGACGTTATTTACAGTCAGAGACAACACCTTTGAGCCCGTGAATCCATGCTGATCCGTTACGTTGACAGTGACTGAATAGGGAGACGCAGCATTTGTTGTGGGCGTACCGTAAATGCGTCCAGTTGTTGTTCCGTAGGTCAATCCTGCTGGAAGTCCTGTGATACTCCAAGTTAAACGTGTCGCAATTGCTGAGCCGTTAAATTGATTGACTCCACCGATTCTTGGAACATCATATGAATACGGAGTATTCAACACTGCTATTGGCAATGTTGCGGTATTAATCTTTGGTGCTACCGTGACCGTCAAGGCAAACACAGTTGCAGCTGTAAGCTGACCATGTGCATCCGAAGCCTTGATCGACACAGAATAAGATCCACTATTTGTCGATGCGGCACTAAATGCAGGTGTGCCAGATATTAAACCAGCACTACTGAGAGACAGTCCGCTTGGTAATGCACCAGCAGTAATTGTGAAGGTATATGGAGTCTGTCCGCCAGCAGCAACTATGCTAAAGCCTGTGCCACTGTTGTACGAAATCCCGGTTGCTGCTCGAGGCAAGGTGGTGGATGTTATGCTGAGTGGATCTCGAACAGTCATTGTATAAGATCGAGTTGCTGTTAATGGAGTTCCATTTGAGTCGGAAACTGTCACATAAACACTATAGTCTCCAGACGTCGCGCTGGTAAAGCCGCTGAGCACACCTGTTGTTGGATGAAGCGTTACTCCAGCAGGAAGTCCAGATGCTGTGTAGGTATAAGGTGCTGTCCCACCGGATGCCGTGACTGAATCACTATAACTAACTCCAATAATCACAGGTGCAAACGATGTTTTTGAGATCAAAACACCATCGGCGGTCGTGATACATTTGTTTGATGCTGCACTTGCTTGACCTAAAGAGTCAGTTGCAATCACGTTGAATGCGTTTCCGGGACAAACCGACGTGGCTGTCGCTGTTCCACTCAAAACACCTGCCGAAGATAAACTCAATCCGGTCGGAAGAGTTCCACTTGAAACAGTAAACGTATAAGGTGGACGTCCACCAGATGCTGTTAATGTTTGACTATACGCGACTCCCAAAGTTGCATTAGGCAAGGCAGTTGCGGCAACAACGGGTGTGTCTATAGTCACTGTTATTGTCAAAGTCTTCTGCGCGCTTGTTTGGTTCAACGCATCACGGGCTCTTACATAAATTGTATAAGTTGTGCCTGCACTAAGTGCTCCAGTTCCAGTTGCAGGAGTTCCAAAAAAAGTTCCTGAACTTGTAAGGCCAACTCCGGTTGGTAAAGATCCAGAATACTCAAAAGTATAAGGCGCTGTCCCACCACTAGCAGAAAGTACCGTGGAGGAGTTAGAATAGGCTGCGCCTTCGATGGCATTAGATAGAGAAACATTGGAAATTGTAACTGCAAAGGAGCCTGTCGTCACTGCAAATGCTGTCGAAGTTTGGACATTGTTAGCATCATTACTTCTCACAGTGAAGTTTTTAGTAAGTCCTGCTTCTGATTCAGCGACCGTGCCTGTCAATACTCCTGTGCTTCCATTTAATGATAAGCCAGACGGCAATGTGCCGCTAGTTACTGAATAAGTATAGGGAGCCTGACCGCCAATAGTCGACAACGTGGCACTATAGCTTGCGCCTGGCATTGGAGATGAAAGCGTCGAAGGTACGATAGACGTTGTATAAGATGTCACAAAACCAGAGTAAACTTTAGATGCTGACAGACCAGTGATATCAGCAACTCCGATTGTGAAAAGGTAGGATGAGCCTTGAGTCGCGTGAGCCACTGTACCAGAGATCAATCCACTGCTTGTATTCAACGTCAATCCAGTCGGTAAGGCTCCTGAAGAGACAGAAAACGTATATGGAGTCGTTCCGCCTGTCACTCCAATAGATGCCAAATAACTTGACCCTGCAATCGGCGAAGGAACTGAGTTTGTTACTATGCTCATGGACGACGATGAACTTGGAGCAACTGTTCCCAAATATGTCTTACTAGCGGTTAGACCCGAGGCATCTGCAATTGTCATTGTAATCGCATAGGCTTGATTGGAGGTCGCAGCTGTGGGACGACCAGAAATAATACCTGTCGTAGTATCAAGAGTTAATCCTGCTGGAATAGCACCGGACGTCACTTTAAAAGTATAGGGCAACGTTCCACCAGTAACGGCCAACCCAAAAGAATAGCCAATACCAGCTGTGATTGTTGCCAATTCGGTCGTATGAATCGTAATCGATGATCCACCTGCAGTCACTAAACCAGCAAAGGTCCGTAATGCAGAAACATCTCCAGAATCTGTCACTTTGATTGTTACAGCAAAACTCTTCCCAGATTGAGTGGATGGAACGGTTCCCGAAATCACACCACTAGAGGCATCAATGGATAGCCCTTCTGGGAATGCACCCTCTGCGACACCAAACACAAATGGAGGAACACCTCCTGTAATCGAAATACCAGTATTAACTTTTCCAACTTGTATTCCAGACAATGACATCGTTTGAATTGTCAAAGTTTGATTGAGTGCGGAGGTATCAGATAGGCTTGCAACTTGCCCGCACGAAGGCAAAAATAAAATCAAACCTAAGACAACGAAGTATTGTTTCAAAGTTGAAATAGAAAAATTTTTTGAAAAACATTGATACATTTTGTTCATGCCTCTTACGAGCTCATAGACCAAAAACATCTCCTATTGGCACAATGAGGGAATCGGATGAAAGATAACAAAACTTTAATTTTCTTTAGCGGGCTAAATGCCCTAAATGATTTGATAAAATAGCTAAAAATCGCCTGATTGTGGCTGGGGGCTCGATATCGCCATTTTTGCGCTTATTGAGATAAATTGGTCACGCGCAAAATTGTTCTATTTATGAGTCGAGTTGTCGTAGTCTTATAGCCGATAAACACCTCCGGCAAATCATCCCCGGTCACATCCCCTGCCAATACAGGTCCTACTCCATAGCTTTCCATACCCCAAGCTAAGCTGGAGCAAGTTCCAGCTGTCACTGCCGTCGCACAGGTGTAATAGATCTGGCTAATTCGGTCTGTACTCTGACTATACATTCCTATCAATATGTCTCCATACCCATCTGCATTTAGATCCGCTAAGTCGACATCAGACAGATATCCGTTCAATTGCATATATGATCCAGCGGTGCTTGATAAATTAAAAGATCCTGTCGCAGTGCTTGTAACCGTTAAACTTACACCGTTTATGATTCGCAGAGTATTGATTGCATCAATTCCACCAACAACTAAATCCACACCTGAAACAGTGCTTGTGTTTAATCGTCCCCATTTCATAACAGTCCCGTTACTACCGCCAGAAGCATTAATTGTTGGACCGGTTTGAAAAATCCAAGTGCCACCTGCGTCACTATGCCTACGGCCAATCCACACCAGTTGAGTTGACATGCAAAGCACGGATATCTCCGGTCGTCCATCTAAATCTAAATCGACAATACTCAAAGCTCTAGGATCCGTGCATCCGTTTAAAATTTGAGAAATAGACACCGCTGTCTCAAAGGTCCCATCGCCTTTACCACGCAGCCACGACAAAAATCCAGTTTGAGTTCCCGTCGTATTCCATCCTGCGACAGCCATATCGACTATTCCATCTTGGTCTAAATCACCGAGCGCCACTGCAACAGGTCGCAAATCTGCTCCTTCACCCACGTCATAAAGACTGGACGATCCCACGACGCCCGTACTTGTACCCAATGCAACCGAGACACCTCGGCTGTAATATCCTGTCACCGCCATGTCCTCGATCCCATCATTATTGAGATCCATTAAATCCATGGAATTTTGGTGATGATAGGTATGTGGAAATCCATGATTTACTCCCATCGTATTAAAAACTGGATCGGGCAAACAACTTGTTGCAGAGCTCGGGCATCCATAAAACGTGGAATTTGACAAGTAATTTGGTTTTAATGTCGTGCCTAATGAGTACGTTGGCGAACCAGATGTCGTACTCATATAGTTAGCGATAAAGCCTTGATTGACGATGTACGCTGACAAATCACCTATGGTATCCGAATTGAAATCCGTCATTTTCATGGTTCCAACTTCTGCCGGTTGGATATAACTGGCTGGGAAGGTGTTCAACATTAAATCTGATTTAAGCGGATCGTCTGTTAAGCTTCCATTTCTTGCATAAGTCAATGCATAGGGAGCCGAGTTCGTATTTTCTGTTCCCATTACAAACACGTCTTGCCGCACATTGTGATCAACAATCACCAATTGAATGGTACCCGTTAAACCCACGGCTCGACTTAAAGTTATATTTGGTGCGGAGATACTAGAGATGGTGGTGTTTTCAGGAACACCCACTCCATGAACACTTTGTCCAACAACCAATCCAGACGTAGAGGACAAAGACGAAATAGTAGCGTTACCGCTTACCGCCGTTCCAGACGGTGTAAACACAGGCATAGAAGGTGCCGTGACTGTAACAGATCCAGAGATATTTAAATTCTGATTTAAGGTGATCGAGCTTGCTCCAACAGAAACGATGTAAGAATAGCTAGGAATACCCGTACCAGAAACTGGCTGGCCTACAACAAGCCCAGTCATTGACGACATGCCGGTTATAGTTGGATTTCCACTTGTTGCAGTGCCTGTAGGCGTCAATGTTGACGTCGATACTAAAGGAGCTACAATTGGCTCCATAGCTTGTCCAGGAGGCAACGCATAGTCGATTCTAGTCGTTGGTGTACTGGTTTCATAAAGGCCAGTGCAACCGGGAGTACTGCATTGACTTGGAATGATCGACAAGCACCCAAAGTTAGTTGACGCACCGACTTGATATTCTCGGTTACAGGTAACCATTAAAGATGGATAGGAGCATGATTTTGCGCCATTTGTACAATATGGAATGACTTTGTTTGCTCCGACAATATTGGCGCCCGACATTTGCAACTGAGGATTGATATTGGTTGCGCCCGAAAAAGTGCCGCCCCCAGGCATTAAATAAACTCTCACACTTGCTGAGTTTGCAGTTGCAGCAGATCCAACTGTTGTCACAATATCCGTGATTCCATCATTATTGAGATCTGTTGCCAAAACATCTGAAATCCAAGGTGAAACCGTGGAAGCAATGACTTCGTCAGTGGCTGATGTATGGAGACTAAAATCACCTTGACACTGTGATCCAGTCCAGCTTTGGCGCATCACATGAAGGTAGCCGTTTGCGGTATTACTTTGTTGAAATCCTCCAACAACAATACTCGGACAGTTTGCTGCTGAAGTCGAAAAAGTACTAGGAGGATTTACTGCAGCCGAGTTGAAGAATCCCATACCAAGCCCGTAAACATCCCGCATAGTAGCAGTGTTGTTAATGATGAGCGGTCGATAGGCTGTTGATCCAAAAGCTATTACAGTTGTACCTGCAACTGTCGCCGTTGCATTAGCAGACAGGGTGATGCTGGTATTTGCAACAAAACTTCTGACCGTTGTCCCTGCAGGCAAATTGGCATGGGTGATTGACTGACCAACGTAAACATTGGCGGTGGAAGGTACCGCTGTTATCACATTACTCGCGTTCGTCAAAGTACCGGTCACTGCATAGGCCGCTGGAGTTGTCAGGACGACTCCCGAGTTTGTTGCTGTTGCAGCAACGTTCATCGTGATACTTGTATTTGCTACAAAAGATGAAACAACCGCACCCGCGGGAATTCCAAGACCTGCAATCGGCATCCCAGCTTGAACGCCGGCCGTGGACGCAACTCCACTTATTGTCGTCGAGGCACTTGTTAAATTACCGCTTGGAGACACATACCCAGTAAACAAAGTTGCTCGTTGGCCTGCTGATGTGCATGCTGCATTCAAAGCACAAGTATTTAGCAGCACATTGATCATTGCATCGCCAGTTGAAGTTGACGAAACGACTATGTCCAGCTTTCCAGCATTGGTGGCATCAGGTCTAAGATTGGAATATATCTCAAAAAAGTACGCTCCATTTCCGCCGTTACTTCCGGGAGGAATGATCCAGCAATTCATAGAGCTTTGAGAATAGCCACTGGGCATGCCGTATGTATTGACGGTTGAACTTCCCCACAGTGCACAAACTTGCTTGATGGTAGCATCAACAAAAACAATATCTTTGTAACCATCCTGATCCAAATCCGCGATTTTGATATCGGTCACGGTTCCAGTATTAATTGCTAGCGGTACATTTAATGAGGTTACGTTTTGACTTTGCGCAGGAATTCGTCCATTACTATCAATCTTCGCGATTTGAATCGATCTTGGTACAGTATTGTTTATCGAATAAACTGCAAACTGTTGGGCATTACCCGTCAAAAATGAAATCGCAAAAGCTCTTGGATCACACCCATATGTTGTTACGATGCATGGGTTTGAATAGCGAGCCGACTTCAAATCTAGATTTTTGCCAGCAGCATTGACCTTTAAACTTAAATTTTTGGTTCCTGCAAATCCATGTTGGTCTGTCACACTGACCGCAATCGTATAAGGCGACCCGGCATTGGCTGTCGGCGTTCCATAAATTCGACCCGAAGTCGCACTATAGGACAATCCCGCAGGAAGGCCTGATATAGACCAGGTAAGCCGCGAAGCGATGGCCGATCCATTAAACTGATTGACTCCACCAATTCTTTGAATATCCACAGCGTAAGGTGTGTTCAATACTGCGACCGGAATTTTAGACGTCCGAATTTTTGGAGCAACTGTCACATATAAAGTCAAGTTACTCGTTGCGGAGGTTTGGCCTCCACTGTCAGCACTCCGGACACCGATGGTGTAGGTTCCGCCATTTGCAGCCGTAGACGAAGTGGGAGTCCCTGAAATTAATCCCGCCGCCGACATACTCAAACCAGATGGCAAACTCCCAGACACGATCGAATATGTGTAAGGGGACGCACCACCCGAAGATGTCAAGGAAAATCCGGTACCACCATTATATGAAATACCAGTTCCAGCACGAGGCAAGCTTGTTGTTGCAACGGTCAACGGATCGCGTACTGCAAACGTAAATGACCTAGTATTGGATAGTGAAGGTGTGCTGCTATCTACAACACTTAAATAAACTGTATAGGTACCTGTTGCCGCATTGGTAAAACCAGACAATGCACCTGTGGTAGAATTTATTGACAATCCAGTCGGTAGCCCAGATGCAGAGTAGGTATAAGGTGTTGTACCTCCCGTAACTGTCACACTTCCGGAATAGTTCGCACCTACAACCACAGTACTAAAGGTATTATTGGTTATAATCACTCCATTAACAGTGGTAATACATTTAGAAGATGCCAGACTCGTTTGTAAGAGCGCATCAGTCGCTTGAACAGTAAATGCTGCTGCTGGACAAGCCGTCGTCGCTGTTGCAGTACCTGTGACAACCCCAGCGGTTGACATTGACAACCCCGTCGGCAGTGAACCAGTTAAAGTATATGTATAGGGGCCTCGACCTCCTGAAGCGGAAAAAGTGTAAGAGTATGCTGAGCCCAATGTGGCATTAGTTGGCGAACCTGCGGAGACACTCGGAGTACTAATAGTTACCGTTATAGACAGAGCGACCATAGCACTGATCTGACTTGTCGCGTCTCTGGCTCTTACGCTTATATTATAAGTTGTTCCTGCAGCTAGAGCTCCCGAACCTGTTGCTGGTGTGCCAAAAAACACGCCCGCACTTGTCAATCCCACGCCCGAAGGCAAGGTTCCAGTATATTCAAAAGTATAAGGAGCGGTACCGCCTGTTGCAGCAAGACTTGTCGAACTATTCGAGTATGCAGTGCCTTCTACTGCGTTAGATAAAGAAGCTGTCGTGAGTGTCACTGTGAATGAATTCGTTGAAAGAGCAAATGCAGTCGAAGCGATGATTCCATTCGCATCAGTACTGGTTATAGTAAAATTCTTTGTGAGTCCAGCTTCAGCCTGTGCAACGATACCGCTGATGACTCCTGTGGAAGTATTCAATGTCAAACCAGATGGCAAGGTGCCGCTAGCTAATGCATAGGTATAAGGTGACTGTCCATTCACGGTCGAAATTGTTGCACTATAACTAGAACCAGGAGATGCTGCTGTTAGCGTTGTAGGAACTAGTGACGTGGTGTATGAGGTCACAAATCCCGAGTAGCTTCTATTTGCTGTAAGTCCCGCAATATCAGTTACCGTGACTGTAAACAAGAAGGCAGCACCCTGACTTGCAAATGTGGACGTTCCGGAGATTAATCCACTGCTTGCATTAAGTGAAAGTCCTGCAGGTACTGTCCCAGATGTAATACTAAATGCATACGGAGCAGTACCTCCCGTGACACCAATGGATGCCAAGTAACTCGCTCCTGCTTGTGGCGCCGGAATCGTTGTGGTTACAATGGACAATGATGAGGTCGAACTTCCAGCAACAGTTCCCAAAAACGTTTTAGATGCTTTTATGCCTCCGGCATCGGTAACTGTTAACTCAAATGCATAAGGTTGATTTGAGGTTGCTGCCAGCGGAACTCCAGTAATTGCCCCAGTTGATTGACTTAAAATCATCCCTGATGGCAACGATCCCGATGACACGGTAAACGAATAAGGCAACACTCCGCCTGTCGCGGCTAATGTGTAGGAATAATTTACTCCTGCAGTAATTTCCGATAGTGCTGTCGTATGCAATTTTAAGGTCGAACTTCCTGCGGAAATACTCCCCGTATAGGTCTGTGAAGCTGTTAGATCTGTGCTATCGGCAACATTAACGCTAAATGCAAAAGAAGTCCCTCCCGCCGCTGTCAATAGCGTTCCGGAGATAACTCCCGTCAATGGTTCCATCGTCAAACCAGTCGGCAACGTTCCACCGGTTACAGTAAACTTCAAAGGCGCGGTGCCTCCAGTTGTTACGATACCAAAGGAAACTGCACCAACCTGCATCGTCGGCAATTCTTTGGTTTGAATCACTAGAGTTTGCTTAGCTATTGTCAAGTCTGAAACTGTAGCTACTTTTCCACAAGCACTCAGTACCTGAAAAACAGAAAGGATCGCGATGAAGGCAGTTAAAATAGAACTAGGCCATCGCAAAGAACTCTCGCGATAAAAATGTTTACTCTGTTTCGTCAGTGTTTTCACGACCACACGATCCTAGGTAAATGGGTATTTAACCTTACTAGACTCGTCTAGGTCTTCGGACCATTCCGGCAAAACTTGAATGTTTGAAAAATTCCCATTAATTACAATGACATACTCGCAAACGCTTGTACGTCTCAATTAAGCTTGTCATTTAATATTGGTGACTTAAGCAAAACTTGGTCATTTGATTGCAGCTGGAGTTATCCCGAATAACTTCCGTCCTCGCGCTTCTCTAAAGTGGAATCAAGAGGCCTAATCACGCGAACTCTTTCGATGCGATGCCGAGCTACTTGAGAAATTTCGCAAACCAATCCAGATATCTTAACCTTTTGTCCGACGCGAGGAAGATCGCCAATCTGCTGAATCATATAGCCAGCAACTGTTTCAGCGTCTTGTTCTTCATTACTATCGACGTCGGCCGGTGAAATATCAAAGTAGTCCAAAAACTCGTCAAAATTCATGAGGCCAGTTACGTCGTAAATTCCGGATGACACCTCGACAACTTTTGCCTCTTCTTCATCATGCTCATCTTGAATCTCGCCGACGATCTCTTCAAGCATATCTTCGAGTGTAATGAGTCCAGCTGTTCCACCATATTCATCGATGACGATGGCCATATGACTTTTTGTTTTTTTGAGCTCCTTGAAGACATCCATAATCAATTTTGATTCAGGAACCTGGTAGGGCTTACGAATCAAACTCAATATTTTAGTATGTGCCTGACGATCCGGATTGATGGCAAACTGCAAAAGGTCCTTCGCCAACAATATTCCGATGACATTATCAATTCTGTCGTCATAGACAGGAATCCGCGCGTGTCCACTTTCATAAGCCAATTTGATAGCTTCTCTTAGTGGCGCCTTTGACTCAATGGCAATCATATCGGTCCGCGGGGTCATTATCTCCCGAACCTTTATCTCATCAAACTCGAACACTCCGCTAATCATGTCCTGTTTTGTTTCTTCAAACACGCCAGCCTTTTCCCCAACGTTTACCAAGAATTCCAATTCTTCTTCTGTTATTGGAGGAGCCGAAGTCTTCTTGCCTCCACCGAACAATCGAATCGTCGCATCTGCGATAAACGATAAAATCCAAATGATCGGCAACGTGAGCAAATAGACAAAATAAATAAATTTCATGGAAGGCACAGCTAGAGTATCGGAGTAAATTTTTCCAATTGTCTTGGGAATAATTTCACTAAAAATCAACATCACAAATGTTGTAAATCCTGCCGCAATCGCCATAGCTTGATTATCGAAGTGACGATTGGCATATTCTGTCGCAATTGCAGACGCGATAATATTGACAGCGGTGTTAAAGAATAAAATCGTAGTAATAACACGTCCAGGCTCATTCAACCAAAGATGCAATTCTTTGACTTTTTCACCCTTCGTATCTATCAAATGCTTTGCTTTTAATGACCCTAAAGACGTTACTGCCGTTTCAACTAAAGAAAACAAAGCTGCCACGACAAAACAGACAAAAAACCCTGTCACACTTGCCGAATCGGATTGAAATAACTGATCCATCTACTTTGGCTCCCTTTTTTTCAAAGGAGTCACACATTTGTGGAAGCTAATTTTTTTGGGCTTGTCAGACAATATTTTCATCAATTTATCTTGCTCTGCAAACATCAGCTTCTTGTCTTTTGCCTTCATGTGGTCATGCCCCACCAAGTGCAGTATTCCGTGAACCATCAAAAAACAAACTTCTTGATCTAGACCATGCCCTGAATCTTGAGCATTCCCTAATGCATCGTCCAGCGAAATAACAACATCGCCCAAAGGCATAGGGTTTAAAACTTTACGCCTCTTTGGCAAAGCGTCTGACGATTTAATTTTAAGGGGGACTTTCCATTCGTATTGAGGAAATGACAAGACATCGGTTGACTTATCTTTTTCACGAAACTCCTTGTTAAGAGCCCGCATTTTCTGTGGTCCAACAAACTGCAAAGAGACTTCGTAATGATGTACGCCAAGACGCTCACAAACTTCCACGGCAATATTTTTAATCTTAGCTTCGTTGAGTTTGTAGGTTCTAACTCGGTTTATAATTTGAATACAGGTAGCTTCGTCCAACTTAGGAACCCCTTTTTCGAGACTTAAAGTCCACCACATTCGGTGAGCTCAATTCACTCGCCGGCATTTTTTTTGGCGAATCAGTTTTGCTATCTTGAGATTTTATTTTTACGACACTTTTTTCATGGACGAAAGACTCGAGCCCCAAAAAAGAATCCGTGGTGGTCGGATATTGGCCATCATTTTCTTGCTTTGTAGGCCTATCATTAGATGAGGCAACCAAATCATTCAATCCTGACTGGGCATCAACCGCTGACTTATTTTCAAAACGTATCACAGCCTCTGCGTGGCGCATCAATTCGGAAATCGTCAACGGGACAGCACTTATAGGCAATTTTGTTTTGCCAATGGAAACTTCATTCGCAAGAATGGCATCGCGGTGAGGCTTCGGCACCGCCACTGCAGTGGAATCCGCAGAAGTGTCTTTTGCACCAACGACTGTAAATTTCTTTGACACGCTCGTTCCTCAATTAACGCGACTATTTCCATTTCAGTCTCTGAATTTTGAGACTGGAAGACTCACTGAAAATTCATGAGATCTACATGTCTGATTCTAACATGCCGAAACAATCGATGCAGCTAGGGAGAGTTTGCCGATATATAAGCTGTCCCGTATCCTTAAGATAAGGGCTTAACCCATTTTTGACCATACCAAGGTTCACCCATGAGCTGGAAACGCCTCATGAAATAGCTGGAGTAGTCCTTGTCGGAGAACACTGGCAATGATTGAGTGACTTCAAAGCCCTGCGCCGCCGCATGACTCAGGGCATCATCAAAGTAAGGCCTTTGATCCGTCTTTAACCAGAGGAACCCTGATGGGCTGAGCGCCTGCCATACAGCCTCACAGAACTTTGGTGAATACAAACGATTGTGAGCGTGCTTTTTCTTAGTCCAAGGGTCTGGAAAGAAGGTCACAAAGCCGTTCACTTCACCTGGAGCAAACATATGCTCCAGTCCGCCGGCATTTGCCAGAACAGACAAGACATTTTTTAAGCCAAGTTTTTTAGCCCGCTCTGCCGTATTAATCACTCTCTTAAAAGTAATATCTATCCCTACGAATAAAGCATCTGGATGATCAACAGCGATGTCTGCGATCGTATGCCCATAATGGCAGCCGATTTCAACGATCAAAGGACGTGTAACGTCGGTGGATGGCATATCTGGAAATTGATTGCGCCAAGCTCCAATATGAGATTTCAATTTAGGACCGAAACCAACTAGAAGGTCTCCAGACTCTTGAGCATTCACCAATTTCATGACGAAGGGATTCATGGATGTATCCATCTTCTCAAGAATATTTGCAAATACGTCTGTGGTTCTAACGGGCACTGGAAAGTCCTTTTTACTTTATAAATACACAGCAATCGCAGCCGATACCGGTCTTAAAGGGGCTGTTGAAATTGGCCAAGTTCAAGGCGCGAGCGATAAAAAAAGCAGGGGTCCCCAGCGAGACTCGCAGCTGGGGGTATTCCACATACACCACCTTTTTTAGACCGAAGTAACGCAGAAATTGGCCAATTTCAACAGTCCCTAAAGCTAAGATGAGCGGATTGCGTAGGTGACTATAAGCCGGATTCTGTCCTCACACGCCGAAGCGCGCTAAAACCACCATTCATCTATGGATGTTTGTTGCCAAACACCTCAAGCAACCTACCCGGGATTCACGTCGGACCGACGCTAGACAAACCTTTGACAGTCAATCTATCCACTGTTTGGTCTTGCTCCTGATGGGGTTTACCACGCATCCTGTTACCAGAAATACGAGTGAGCTCTTACCTCACTGTTTCATCCTTACCACCCCGCCCTCGAGAGGTCGGAGTTCGGCGGTTTATTTTCTGTTGCACTGTCCGTCGGGTCGCCCCGCCCGGCCGTTAGCCGGCATCATGTCCTTTGGAGTCCGGACTTTCCTCCAGTAATTATCACTAATTACCCGCGGTGATCCATCATCCTAAATAATCCGCACATCTTAGTTGGCGAACACTAAAGGGGGTCCATTAAAAAGTCAATATTAAAAAGTAACTAATTTTCAAAGTTCCTGCAAAATTATTATAACATCATTAAAATTGATAGAGTCCAAAGTCATGAATAGCTTAACAGTAAGGCCCTCATGGACCCAGTTATCTTACATTAAGTTTTAAGATCAAGTCGTAATCATCGGGATCGGGCCCGTCTCGTAAAGACTTATTTCTGGTTTTCTGGCCGCACTTTTGGCACAGAAACAGAAGAACAATCCCCTTCTTTCCATCGAGCTCATAACCATTCGCCTTCAATTGACCTCGACACTCGTTTGCCCGATCTCCAGGATTTATGTCGACATGCTTGCTTGAAAGACAAAAGGGACAATGATTTCTGCACCCAGTTTTTGCTTTTTGAACGTGGCGCCCGCAATACTCACAAACAAAATTTTCGTTGATATGGGTAAACTGACCGGAGCTTGTCGACATTATTTAACGTCCAAACAGGATAGGTTCAAATTGAGCTCTACGATCCCAAGCCAACAAAGTTCCGAGAGTCAAAATTAAGATCGGCATAATTAAATTGCCAATTCCTGGTGTCAAAAAAGCGTGAAACAAAAAAATCTGAATACAGACTGGAGCGATGACAACGAGTGCCAATGCGACCTTTTTATTGATCAAAAACAAAAATCCGCAGACTACTTCTGTTCCCTTTACCAAAGGCATAAAATAGGGAGCCACCATAACACCATTCATAAACGCCTGAATATTCTCGGGCATGGGAGGTACTTCTATAAAATTCAAAAATCCATTCAGACCAAATACAAAAAAAATCAGTCCAAGCAAAACACGTACAATAGTCACAACGATTGCTGGCATGAATGCCTCCTAAAACCGAAACGTTTAATCCTAAAAAAAATTGGGCGAAAGAAATCAGCCCCCTACACCTCCCTATAGTCTACACGAATCCCTTGAAGGCAAGAAACACGCT
This sequence comes from Pseudomonadota bacterium, assembly GCA_026390495.1. GTDB lineage: Bacteria > Bdellovibrionota_B > Oligoflexia > Oligoflexales > RGVZ01 > CAMDKS01. The sequence continues at coordinate 18,166 of JAPLFV010000202.1, forward strand.
TTGAACAAATGAATTCTCATTTATGTTTTTCAAAACAAGGGGTCTAACAACTTTAATTCTACTGCGTTTTAGGTGCGTTTTGCCATTCTAACCAAATCCTCAGGTGTACAAAATACTTTAGAAAAATCTAGCATCTTCCGATCCACACATTGAATTATAGGACCCTTCGAGCAAGAGATTACGAATGGTCGCATTATGTGGATATCCAGAATTTTAGGAATCAATTGTTTTGGGAGACTGATTTTGAGATCTTTGCGCAACATTTCTTTACCGATCGCATTCAGCGCTTTAACAGCCCTGAATGCATGTAAAGGTACATCCTCGTCAGAAGAGTCAGAGACTCAATCTGCCGAATTTGGAGGCGCGCGCACTGACGTAACAGGAACCATCATCAGCCAAAATGGTTCACAAACTCAAATGCACGGATGGTTTGTAGCATTAATGGAGCAGCAGTCTGGAGCCGGCAGAATTGCAGAGGCAGATGGAAATGGTTCTCTTAAATTCTCACAAGCGAGTGTGGGGGCTGTTCAAACCGCTTTGTTATTATCTCCTGATTTTCTCGTTCAATCGGTTATGAGTATTCCTTCAACGAAGTCTAATACTGTTCGTCAGTACTTTCAGTTAACAAAAAACACAATACCTCGCTTGATTCAAAAGGGCGGAGTCATAAATTTTCAAAACACAGATACCCTAAATATTCTGGATCAGTACTCAACTGATACAGATGGGGATGGAATTCCAGATGGTGTGGCATCATTAGGCTTAGCTGCTATGACTGATAGTGATAGCGATGGGACCGCAAATGAATATGATTTTGACTTAGACGGCGACGGACTCCCAAACACCTTTGACTCAGACGATGACGGTGATGGAATCTTAGATGCACTTGATTCAGATTCCAATGGAAATGGCGTCAATGATACTCAAGAGCGCTTTAGTGATATGCATTTTAAAGTAGGATTTGAATACATCAATGTTCAGCAAGTCAAAAACACAGCCGGTACTACGTTTAAATTTATTGCCAAAGTTCGCGAAGGAATCACACCTTCGAGTGTCAAAATTAGAGGCGCCACAACGCTACTAGCTAACAGCACTTACACTTCGGCGGATACATCTGGGGCAATCTGGGACTTCAGTCTTGCGGACGATGGTAAGAATGGCGATGCCAATACAAAGGATTCTCTCTATGCTAGGTCTGTTACATTTGCCTCAGGCGTCATGCCACGAACAGACCAGGCAATCTTCTTTCAGTTGGCAATCGGTGAAGGTCCAACTCAATTCGTTGCTGAGTTTCCTTTTGTTTTTCCTGAGCTCACGTTAGCCGTTCCAAGTACCTCGTATGCGCCAGCAACCAGGACTGTCACACTCGCTGGCGATCCATTTGGATCATCTCAACAAGAATTTTTGTGGCTCGTCACAGTCACAAATTCAGACGGACTCAGAGTCTATGAAAGTAACCCGATTGCGGGTTCTCAACGCGCAGCAATTATTCCATCAAATATTCTTCAAACTGGAAAATCATATACCTATAAGGTCACTGCACGGGCACAAGATAAGGTCACTGGCTACTCTTCACTCATCGTTGAAAGCGATGACGGTACAATCAGCAATTGATTTGAACTTGATCTAACATATATCCAAATCAAAAATCGACCTACTACAAAGCAATGGTGATCCCGGTCCCTAGATAGATATTGGAATACTCGACTCCAGACGCATCCTCAGAGTCGGTTTCTTCAATGACCGTTTTTGTAATTGTCGTTGACTCAAAGGAACCAAAACCATAAACAGCAACGCGGACATCACTAACTTCAAAAAGTCCAAAATATTGATTCATACCTGCCTTCAACGATCTTGTCCGATACATTTTATCGAGCGGAGTTACACCTGTAGAAATCCCAGCATAACTCCACAACCTCAGCAACACGGCACTCCAAGCTTTTTCAACGCCGAATTCGACTCCAGTGGTTGGAGAATTTTTTTGGACAAATGAGTTTGAAATGACTCCGCTTCGAGTGGAAAGTTCGCTACTTGCCTCCAAATTGGTAACCCCTATATTAGGCGTCATATCAATTCGAGACGCGAGCGCAGAATCTATATCCCATCCAATAGACCATCCCATTTGAAAACTAGACCATCGCCCACTCAATTCTTCTTTATCGACAGAATATTCGCTCTTAGGTATCCAATCATAACTAAAACGCAAACCCCGAACTGGCCCGGATCTAGCTTCCAAGAAAACGCCAAAAATTTTAGATTTTGCAAACGGTGAAACACCACTCAGAACAGGCATACCGATTCTTATGCCAGAAATTAGCTTACTACCAAATAATTTAGGCTTACCCTTCCCAACCAAAGGGCTCTGCTTTTCTTTCACCACTTCTTTGGCAATGTAGTCTGCAAGCTTCTTGTCGATCGACTTTATAGATTTGTCACGATCAGTATGGAGAACTACGGACAAATGAGTCACGGAATTTTTTGCAAGAAAGTCCGATATCTCTGTCGCTAATTTTGGCTTGACGCGACTAACAATCGATAGCAAATCCTTAGCGTCGGAAGAACTTGATTGATTCCACTTGACCTGTCCAATAATATATTTTGCCCGAAACAATCCTCTGTCCCTGACTAATAGACACAAGTAGTACTCAGTTTGATTTGCAGATTTGGGCTCGGTGACTGTTTGAGATTCAGAAGACTCCGAAGTCGATTCCTCCTTGGATGAATCGGTCTTTTTAGACGGAAAAATGGATTTCGAGAATGGAGCAAACTTTAAAAATCCTTGACTGGGGAGCGCAAGATTCAATCTTTGTCCCAACGCAATGCCAACATCGGTGTTTGAAAATAGTTTTGAAACGCTGAGAGTATCGGCGAATTCTACTTTGTAAATTTCAGTGTCCTTAGCTCCAGCGCGAAAAATCAGGCTAACCAAAAATGCTTTTCTTGCGTCTTCCAAAGGTTTAATCCGAATCAACCATGGATCATCCTTTTTGGATGGGTCTCGACTGCTACCGCTTTCGCCCTGACTCAAACTCAAATGACACTTCGTCTCAGTAAATGGGTTCTCTGCAGGCGCACCAGGTAAAACAACAATCCTTTTGTGAAAGTTTGCGCAATTTGATTGAAGGGCTTTGACGTCTTTGGGTGAAAGTTTTTCAACCAATTCTTTGGAGATTTCAATTTGAAGGGGCATGGGTCCCTGGTTCACCGCAAAGGCAGAATCACAAAATGTGCCAACAAATGTAAAGGTGGCTATTGGTATAAACAAAAATAGCTTCAACAATGCTTTGCAAAAGCCCTTGCATAAATTCAATAGCAGGGTGCGCAAAAGTGCCATTTAAAGCCCATTAGAAGGTCAATTTATTCAACAATACCTTAATTATTTTAGGCTATTACATGAATACATTCAACTTTGGGTCAATTAATGGAAAAAATTGCCGATCCTTCAACAAACAAGCGCTTTTTGGGATTTATTTTCACTGCTTGCTTTGAAAGGCGCGATATGAGCTCAATAAATTTGAATTTTGTTGTTTCTGTAATGTCCCTAAGTCTATTTGTCGTAAGTTGCGGGAATGTAAAAAGTCAATTCAGACTATCGGGTGGCAAAACTGCAAGCGAGTCTAAGGCTGTGAGCCCTTCTCCTTTGGCCGCCAAGCCTGGAGACGAGATCGTGTTAACTGGAACTGAATTTAAAAAATCTAAAATATACGCGGTAGAAGTAACATTAGCTGATGGCTCAAAGGTCATGGTTCCGCTAACAATTGTCAGTGCAACCGAGGCAAAATTTACAATGCCTAAAGGAGCTGGATTAGGCTCTAAGGTGATTGACCTCTATTCAGGTGACACTAAGCTATCGTCGTTTGATTTGATCGCCGACCAAGTTGACAATAAACTGCCCATCGTCATCGCAGACGCGAGCACCATCTGTTCAGACATTACCTATATCGACAAGAACGGAAAATCTTCCGTTGGAACGAAATCATGTACATCGTCTGGCAGCAGTGCAACAACTGTTGCAGATTGCACTGCCGGAGGTCAAATTGGTTGCAAAACGACAGCGGCATTTATCGCAGCTGAGTCAGCAAATCTAACTGCTGCTAATGTCAAATCAGGGGTGGTCATTGGTGGGATAACGGGTAGTTTCTCGGGAGCATTTTCAAATTGTTCCGCCGACGGCGTCATAGGATGCATAACGACAGCTTCCTATTTAAGTGCGGATGCTACACTTGCCTTAGCTGGAAATATCAGGTCTGGAGTCACACTTGCAGGAACAGCGGGTAGTGTTACTGCGGCACCAGCAAACTGTTCGTCAGCAGGCCAGCAATCTTGCGTCGCAACAGGAACATACTTTGCAGGGGTTGCTTGTGCGGCCAACGGGTCTGCTTGTTACCTGCCAAGTTATGCTCTTACGACTCAGCCTCTTAAAGCAATTGACTACGACAATATAGATGCCAACAAAGCTTCAATTAGGTCTTCTCTTGCACTATCAGGAATTTCAGGAACATTAGCAGATTGTACCACCAATGGCTCGCAAGGATGCGTAACGACAGCCTCCTATAAATCTGCTGACCTTACAAATCTTTCCGCAGGTAACATTAAAACAGGTGTTACGATTGCCGGACAAGCGGGTGATTTCCCAAGTGCCACTTATACTTTGGCAGGCGCTGGAGTCACAGCCGATTTAGACAGTGCTACTTTCAATGCAAAGATAAAGTCCTCATCGTCTTTTGAGTACTGGGACTCTACAGGAGCGCGCCAAACAGGTGCAGGAGATGCAGATATTACAGTGTCAAACATAGCAAATACAGTTGATATCTTTGGCGCTACCGGAACATACACAGGTACAGCCCCCAATGTTTGGGATTTACGTGCCGGTGTAACAGTGAGTGGCGTTACTGGAAAGTTGAGAGTCAATTGCCGCAGTGCAGCCAATCTAGCGACATACGATAATGCTGGGTATCCATTCTTAGTGTCGGTAGCAAACGGAACTGAAATCATTACCGCGGCTTCGCACGGATTAACCAATAATACCACCGTTCGTTTTTATGGAACAGCATTGCCTGGTAACGTAAGTGAGAATACAACTTACTATGTTATAAGTGCTAACGCGAATGACTTTCAAGTCTCAGCAACACTTGCCGGTGCTGCCCATAACCTTACCTCTAACGGAACTAATGTCTATGTCTATAAATGGGGAAATGGAACAACTGACATTTGGGATACGTTAGACGACAATGGTGGGTATGTTACAGCAACGCCTACATACACCGGATGGAGCTCGAACAATCTATGCGGCGGAATCGCGGCCTCAGACACTGATGACAATGTCTGGAAAGACGTCGCAACAAATGGCGATGGATCTACGGCTTCCACTTGCACATTGCATCCCGCAAACTGCTCATTTAAAGATAAGATTACAGGACTTGAACTTGCCAAAGCAGATTCTACTGACAGAACCTGGACTGCATCAACACAACTTTGTGACAACTCTACACACAACGGTAAAACAGACTGGCGCCTTCCAACTCAAAAGGAGCTCATGGATATATACAATCACGGGTTCAAAGCAACGGCAGGACAAACAGGCTGGATGATTTCAGGTGACCTTAACGTCGACTTTTGGTCTTCGACAACACAAAGTAACGACTTACTCAGTGCGTTCTCGGTCCACATGGGATTGGGATATACGGCTACAAGTTGGAAGCCTGCAAGTAAAAGGGCGCTTTGCGTTAGACCATAATCAGCAGCAAAGGTAGACATTTGAGTCGGCATTAGTGCAAATGATACAATCTCTGAAATTCTGAGTAATCATCAATGCGAAAAACACAAGCATTTGTTTTTCGCATTTTCGTAGGTTAGTCTTCTCAGAAGCATCTCATTACATTTTTTGTTTCAAATCCTCATGGTTTCGTGGGGATTACGACAATTTGGCGTACTAAATACCAATGCAATCCAACTCACCTTTAAAGGAGCATCGATGAAACTGACAGCCATTGCCTTTTCTCTCGTATCTTTTGTGAATTCAACATCAATTTTGGCAAGTGAACTAAATCTAATTCCTTTGAATGAGATCTCCCAAGCTAAATTCAAGGAACACTTGATAGCCAATGATCCACTTCCTTCTGATTCTCTGCAATCTGGTCGCTACGAAACAAGGGAAGGATACTTTTCTAACTTTGTGGTCTCAAAATGGGCTGATGAATATGTCGTAAAAACCTTGGTCCGATATGCAGAGTACTACCTCGACGCTGAGTACTCTATCGAGCATGTCAGTGGAAATGAATTTCGCGGGCGAGGACAAATAGAGGCCACCTACGCTAACAATAAAAGTTGCTTTTACACCACCACAATCGAAATCAAGGCATACGAAAATCGCCTATTTATCAAAACCTACATGCAGCAAGGTATTGCCGATCAAATCGTAAACGGCTATTGCCCCGTTCTGCCTTACGGTAGCTTCGTTCATCGATCACCATATGACCGCGTAGGTAACTAGTGCCTGTTCGGGGTTCTCTGAATCAAGGCGCGAGGAGCTGGAAAAGCGGAGTTTACTTCGGGTAAATGAGCATTTTCCAGCAACGAGCAACGAGCAACGCAGAGTCAGGGGACTCCGAACAGGCTCTAACTAAAAAGCAATCTCAGCGGTGTCTTCTTCTCCGATCCTAACAATCTGGCGAAGTCGATGGTGTTCTAAAAACTCCTCAATCGACTTCGCCTTTAGTAATTCTCTGAGATACCTTGGAGAATCATCACTGGACGCGAATAACGAGTGAACACTCGATGCTCCTGCAAAATGAGGATCCGTGGGTTTGAGTTGACCTAAGCCCGATAGCTTTAAAACCTTTGAAAACTCAATTTCCGGATATCGATCTTGCAATGGCCGAAGAACAGTCAATGAGAACGACTCGGCTACCGTTTCGTCTAACACTCGGTCTTTGGAATATATTATTTGCTCATTTGACTTGGTAAAATTTGATCGATTTATATCAAGTGCTATATGACCTACTTCATGCACCATCGTATCAACAGCATCGGCTGGACCTATTGACGGTGAAAGCCAAATCTTTGTCCCGTTGAAGAACACATCTGGTACGTGACCAACATGCTGCCTAGTATATTGATCCAAACTTTCCAGACCCGTTTGTCCAACCTTCTCAAAATCAAAATCATCGAACAGTTTGATAATTGTTTGAAGCGGCGGAAAATTTGACACGAACTCAAAGTCCTTTTGTGACATCGAACCGTAAGTGGCATCAAACGGGACATCAGGCCAAGTGCCAATATCCATTGTTTCGAAAGTCATGTTGGGCACAGTTTCGCGAACCAACTCAGACAATGATAGATTTGCTCCGTACTTACGAATCCATTTTGATTTCCAAAGAAACTGGTGCATTTCTGTGGACCAACCAGCTTGGGACGATGAATCGCCACTAATATCACTTGCAATACAAATCCGCCCGTGATCAGTTAACCACTCTAACAATTCAATCTCTTTTTCTGAAACCAGATCGTCGCGTACTTTGTTTAAGAACTGACAATGCAAGCCTCTGTTTCGATAGTCGGTCGACTGAGTATTCACTCGACTCAATAGGTCTTCAAAAGAATCAAACTTGTTAGGAAAATCCAGGCTTGGAATTTTTGTCCTTAGAAGGCTACGCCTTTCGGAAAGGTAAAATTCATGCTGACTCTCAGATTCCAAATCTGCCCTTGCAAGTCGTCCTCGCTCAATTCTAAGTTTAAAAGACTCCCGGGCTTGAGCATTAACTAAGCCAAAAACCATGAACGACACTGTCCCAAATGATAACAATAAAAATAATTTTGATTTCATATTTGCCTCCAACATTGTTATGAGGGAGGTTAGATATCAAAACCGATCAGATTATTTCTTGGTGATTTTCGACATATCTTTGGGTTTGTATTCCCTTGGCCGCGCTTTAGTCACGCGCTTAAACACCCTATAAAATTGACTTAAGTCTTCAAATCCAAACTCTTGGTAAGTATCCACAATCCGAGATCCATGAATCAGATCCAATGAACACCGAACGATTCTTAGATGGTTTCGGTACTCTGTGGGACTCAACCCAAAATCTTGGCGAAACATTCGCCCCAAAACGGTAGAGCTTGTCCTATACTCGCTTGCAACATCGCCCATCCTTTCATTAAACGTGAGGTTTTGTTCTATTCGTCTCTTTAGCCTTTGGGTTATTAATCTCGGCTGATGACAAAATTCAATATCCACTGATTCAGCACAATTGGCGACCAATGATTTTACCTGGATCAATGTTTGCGGCAGCGGCCCTGAAAAAGGAAATATCATTGCCCGATCAAAGCCTGCAAACAAATCATCTGCCTGAGGATCTGTCGTCAGGAAAAAATGAATATCCAAATTCACACCCAATGTTAAAGCTTTTGTCACCGAATTTCTAGGAAGGTAAATGGCATATTCTTTCCAAGGTATGTCTATTGAATGACTGTCATCACTTTTAAGGTATCGAAAATTTCCTTTGAGGGGTCCTTCAATGATCCTGCAAACGCCAAAAGCAATCACAGACCCCATGGCATCACGAAAATTTTTTTCTTGAACAATATTGATTGTTCGGTACAGGTAAGTGTCAAATTGATTTAACCGGCGAAAACGCCAAACGGTGTCTTTTTCAATCTTCACATGGTCACTAAGATCCAAAAAACCTCCAAATTTCAGACAAATATAAGCTAGAAATATTCAAACCTTACAATCAGTAAACACAGGCCAAACAGGGGCCTTTTGCCCTTAAATTGCAGCTGTAAGCCACCGAAACTACGGGATAATTATGAACTGATCAATTTAACACAAACTGAGCCGAACTAAGACTTATCTGGGGATTGAGATTTGAGCATGAGCGTCAGGCCTTCTCACCAGAGATCGTAGAATAGTGTCGGCAATTTTTGGGGGAGTCAATATGAAGATCAAGATGCAGAACAATCCTTCTATGGTTTCAGATGTTGCCAAACATTTCCAATCTGAAACTCACTCAAGATTGGGCATTCATTTAGTACGTCCGTTATCCATTTTAGCTCTGTTACTGGCCCCATTAAATGCATGTACTGAAACGACGATGAAGTCAAAAGCCACTGACCAACGCAGCGCATTGGCTCAGCTTGCGGCGACTACGGATTCCGCAGGCAATATCACGGGCGACATCGATCCTTCATCTGGCGTGACTCAAGTCTTAAAGTCAACATCAGGTAAATTCGCTGGAGCGGCTGTTGCACTTCCCGTCGGAGCCCTTTCGATTCCAATATCAATCACAATTGGGGAAGGAGAATCATTAGCTTCAGCATCGACCATTTCTCAGATTGGTCTTTCTGGGAATTCCGCGTCAGCGGCTGGACCATCAGTTAGCTTTATTCCAAGCTCATCTGTCGAGGCAGCAAACCCATTTACCCTGTCCATACCAATGTCAATTTCAACCAGCCTTGCAGAATCAGATACGGTAAATAGCAATCCTGAAAACCTTGTCGTTATGTACAAATGGATGAAAGTTGAAAACAATAATGTGACCTATCTTGTCGGTATCATTCCGCGCAAGGACTTAAGCGTCAGTGCAAAGGGAGTTCAATTTCAATCAACCAAATTTGGTACCTTTCAATTGGCATATACCGCTGTCAAAGTCACAGAAAAAATCAACCAGCAAACAGGCGAGCCACCAGTATTGAAGCAGGATGCTGGAAACCCTCTTGTTGGTGTTTGGGGAATCTGTCGAAGCGACAAGAACGATGAAGACAATAACTACGTCGAGCCAACGTATAGCAACGTCGGAGTAGCTTGCAATATGGCTCAGGGCTTAGTGCCGTACTCATCAATTGGAAACGCATCCGCACCCAAACTAAAAATTCAGTTTGCCTCGGACTACATCTCAGATTCAGCAAGTGATTCTATCAAGATAACTCACATTCAAAATGGTGGCACAACCTCCTCAATCACACAGTCCGTAAGCGACTCCTTCTTTCCCGCACCGGACAAATCTCGCGGCGTTTTTGCTCGACCATCAAGTGTAACCAACAGTTTAGCTACTGAAGATAAGTTTCTAATTTCTGCGGAAGGAAGATGTCGGTTTGTCGACGCCAGCAATGGAAACACATTCAAAACCATTGCTTATACAAATACTGTGCCAATGCTAACGTCATTGCAAGGAACTGCCTCCTATAATACGTCTCAAATTACATTTACAAATGCAATTTCTGAATCTTTATTGAATGCACCGATCTCGGCGTCATCCAGTCCAATTTACCCTATGACCGCAGGATTACTTTTCTACGTAAACTTCGTTGATACAGCCACAATGAGAATCAATGTTAGAAATTTATCAGGAGCGGAAATCAGTCTTGCTGCGTCTCCAGCAACTACATACATTAACTCCTATTGCGGCGTTATGACTGTAAACGCTCGACTCGAATGCAAAGACAACTGGGGCGACAACCATAATGGCTATGATCCTTCACAATCCATCGAGAGAATCGGCGCCCCGGATACTGCTACGCTAACATTCAAAGAAACCGTTCGCTTTTCAAGAGACCGATATGTATTTAGTAAATCTTCCTTTTCGAGCCCAAGCTGCGCTGGCACTCCCATCAACCGCTATGAGGAAACTGGAAAATTCGCCATAGGAACAAAAGAAAGCGACAACGTTTATCCAGCAACCATCACCATGGAAACCCAGAAAGCGGCTGTCTTTGGCCCCATTGCGCGGGCAATTGCCAACAACAACAGCCACTGCGGCATTACTGACTGGCTAGACTCAAAACAAAGGGACCTTTCAGTCACCTCTTGCAATCAATCCAATACAGGTGGCCCAGAGAAATTCAAAATTCAAGACAACAAGATCTTCTTCTTTAAAGATGGTGCATTTAGCAATGATGACTACATGAATCGAGAATAAAGTCGTAGCTCATCTACCTTTGAACTATCGATTCATAAATTGCGCAAACCATTCAGACCCCATATAGGTCTCCATGGTTTTGCGAATCTTCGCACTCTCTTCGTCGCGTTTGAGCATTTCTAATCGTCTAAGTGACACGCTATTTTTGAAGAGATTGAGCTTAGTACCTTCGGCAATATATTTCTGTGATTGCTCCACCAGCATCGCATAAGTGGCCTTAAACTGGGTGTTTTTCTCTAAGTACTGTGGATCGTATTCCTGCAAGGCCATGATCGAGGCACTGCAGAAATAGAGAAAATCTGCCAAGCCATCAAAGGGATCTGAATTGCCATTATCCCATTGGCCGGACTCAACGAGCTCAATGGCACTTCTTGACGTCGCTACGTAAGCATTCCATTCGTCAAACAGGTACAACACCTCTGGCCAACTTGTTGCCTGCTGCACCAAATATAGGTCATAGCGACTTTTTGCCTCTTGGCGAAACTTCGGTCCAATATAGTCTTTGACTTTCGCCATCACTTTTTTAGGCTGCACAACATATGAGCCTTTGCCATTTTCATAGTAAAAAAATCCGTCGTCCTCACGAGTCGCATTGCGCATAATTGAGACAAGGCCGTGTTGAGATTCATGCGCTTGTGTCGACCTTCCACTTGTCAAAAATCTTTGGGATGACGGAGTATGCTCCATAATGTCTTTGAAGATCTTGCTTCCAAAGGTGTTGCCCGCAAAGGAATATGTCGGCACGTCGTCTAACTTTATATGCTGTCTCCAATCAAAGGAAGTACTGGAACCGGGACCTGAAGGTGGCGCTGACGGAGGCTTTTGATTTGGATCAAGCGAGGGAGTTGGACTTGGTTGTGGTTTCTTACCGCCATCAGAAGATCCATTATTTGCATCGTCTTCGCTCGGTGGAGGCTTAGGAGATTCGTTTTTGGAACGTTCGGAAGGAGAATTGTCCGGAGCGCCGCATCCAGATAATTTTACGCAAAATAAAATTGCAAGAATGAAAAAAGAACTCTTGATCAAATCACTCATATTATCACCTCTAAAAAATAAAATGCTCTTCAATGGGCTCAACTCAAGAATGACGATTGAGGCTGAGAGATCCGCCTCAGTCGCATTCCTCGCTCGCCTAAGGTTTCGGCGCAGCTAAACTCAAACTTTACCTTGCTTTTCAGCAAGAAAAATCCAAGCATAATCTGAGTGATACCTATGCTTAAGTTTACCATTTAAAACATTATTTTTAGATGAGACACACAGGGCACAGGATTTGGTGCTTTAGCAAATCCATGCCTATATTCTTGAAAGTCACACTTACTGCGGCCTCACTATCCTTGGGCTTCCCCAAAAACAGCTCGAGAAATTATCAGTCTTTGAATCTGCTGGGTACCTTCATAAATCTGACAAATTTTTGAGTCGCGGTACAACTTTTCAACCGGATACTCTGTGCTGTAGCCAAAGCCACCAAAAATTTGGACAGCATCTTGACTGACTCTCACAGCAATATCACCGCCAAAACATTTGGCAAAACTGCACCATTTTGTATTTCGCATTCCTTGGTCAGCCATCCAGCCTGCTTTTTGATAAAGTAATCTTGCAGCTTCTACATCCTTGGCCATATCTGCAATCATAAAGGCCACTGCTTGGTGCTCCGCTATCGGTTTGCCAAACGCTTTGCGCTCCAAAGCATACTTGACGCTATGATCCATCGCACACTGTGCAATTCCAACTCCAACTGCAGCAACAAAAGGTCTGGAATGATCAAAGGCTTTCATCGCATATTTGAAACCCTCGCCCTCTTTTCCTAGCAGATATTTCTTTGGAATTTTTACATCTTTAAAAACAATTCCTCTGGTGTCTGAACACCGTTGCCCCATATTGACTTCTTTTTTTCCTACGGCAATGCCTGGAAGATTTGAAGGTACTATAAATCCACACATCGCTTTGTGGCCTTGCGAAGCATCCAACGTCGCCAATACAAAATACCAACTCGCCACGGATCCATTGGTGATCCACATTTTCTCACCGTTAAGGATGTAATTATCACCATCACGCTTGCATGAAGTCTTGATTCCCGCAACGTCACTACCAGCTCCAGGTTCTGTCACGCAATAGGCAGCCATAATAGGCTTATCCACCATTGGCTTGATAAACTCCTCAAGCTGTTCAGGAGTTGCGACAGGAAGTACGGGCCCAAGTGCAAGATCATTTGCAGTTATCGCAGTAGCCATTGCACTGCATCCATATCCGAGTTCCTCAACCACCATTGCCTGAAGTAGTGCTCCCAGGCCTAATCCGCCGTGTTCTTCCTTCAGGCTAAGATTTAGCAAGCCCGCTTCATGAGCCTTTTTTATCACTTCCCACGGATACTCCATGGACTCATCATATTTTGCCGCAAGCGGCATCATTTCTTTGCGAGAAAATGTTTTAGCAAGATCAAGAACTGCCTGTTGATCGTCAGAAAGTTGCAAACTAAACATGAGGAACCCCCAAAAAAAAATTTCAATTGATCCATAATAGTATACCTGAAAGTCTCGGGTTACACTAATTTCACGAACCGTTTTCAAAACGAGAAAACCGGCCAAAACCTTGAATTCAAGTCACACTTCAGATAGAATTCCGTCAAAGTCATTTTAATTTTGATCTACACGTAAAAACATTTAGGAGAGTTTTCCAATGAGAACCTACGTATTGTCTTCGCTCATAATATTAGTCGGCTGTTTCTCCTGTCGCACCGCAGGCCCTGCTGAAAGCGATCTACTATCCAAGAAAAAGAAACCTGACGTGCAAGAGCCATCAACTCCTGGCACAGACGACGAAGGAACTGAATGTGGCCGCGGTGGGCAAGAACCCATTTGCAAAAATGGACAGATTTGTATTGTTGCTGAAAACGGAGTTAAAGGCGGCATCTGTATGAACAACCCAGACAAGAATGCACCTAAAAATGCAACGCTGCTGCGGAAAGTTTCTAAAACGCCTATCAATGGTGGCATCAATCCAGAATTTTCGGCCCTCCAAGTAACTGCAGAAGTCATGATCGGCTCAAATACATGTCAAGCAAAAGGCAAAACTGCCAAATTGGTACAAGTAAAAGGAGTCGCAAATTCCAAGCTAAGAGTGACACATGTATGGCCAGTAGCTGAAGTCACTGGTAAAGAAGAGACAAAGTGCACCCGAGAATTTAAACCCGTGTTTAAAAAAGTTACGCTTGAGATTCACTCTTTAAGATCTGGACTCGACCGCGTCATCATTCACGGTATCTCTGATCCAAACCCTGGGGACAGTACAGCAGAAATAATCTTTGGTGACAAATGCTCTATTCCACTCTGTTCAGCACCGAAGCCAGGCTGCAGAAGGTTTGATCCTCAACCGAGACTATTGGACGAGGAAGGTTGTCTTCTAATGAAATGTGGGGTTATGGAATGCCAGAATTCGCCAGGCAATCCTGGAGGAAACGTCAATTGTACTGCTGAAGCAGGACAGCTTTTTAACCCAGTTACCGAGTCATGTCAGGGCTTCACTAACGGATGTCAAAAATCTGCGTTAAAAGCAGAGGGACTCATCGATCCGCCAGCAGGGAAGTGTGATGGTTCTAGCAGTGAGCCAATTGGTAGATTTTGCACTGCAGAGGCAGGACGACTTTACAATCCTTCTAATGACTCTTGCCAAGGATTTTCAGATGGCTGCCAAAAATCAGCTCTGATGGGATCGGGATTTGTCACTCCACCTGCAGGAAAATGTGAGTAATTTTTAAAAAATGCAATTTCACCATTTCTATATGGTGAAATTGCATACTATAGTTAAATAATGCGAACATCTCCCACCAAAAGTACCGCCACAAAAATTGATTCAATTCAAACAAATCTTAAGAAATCAAAAAATTGAAAATGGGCGTTCGGAATAAATATGCGAGACCAATAATGACAACGCATATCCCTGCCGACACAAGGAACGGGCGCATTCCATGGGCCTCTGACTTAATGTTAAAAATTCCAAATGTCGATATGACAGAATACACCAACCCCACCAGAACACCTGGAATCATAGCTATTCCAAAATAAAGTATGCTCACAAACAACCACCCTAAGATCGGGTTTTGCCCGTTTGGACTCGCTCCATTTAGAATGGCTTTAGAGCTCAATTCATCCATTCGAGTCATGATTTTCCATGCCTCGGTATCAACCGAAAACAATGTTACAATCAAAATCATGAACCCGACTAGCACCAAGGGATATACCAAAATATTGATGCTCAATAATTTTCGAGAACGACTTTCTATTCGTCGTTCAGTCCACCAAGACCAGATCATAAAAACCAAAAAAAAGACCGCAGGAAATCCCGAGATCATCAATAAAGCATAGATTGACAAAAAACTTAGTACATATTCCATAAGGGTCTACTTGCTATTACATTTAGGTAATTCTTGAAACAAAAATACTATTTGAATTTACCGAATCACAATCAAATCATTCCAATGATAGTATCGCACAATTCATCGAATCTAGTCTCTATTCTAACTACATTTATTCAATGCAATACGTGCCATCTAACTGCTTCTCCTATTTTCCGGGAACAATACCAATAAGACCAGGCTGTCCATCGATAATAGCCACAAATCCAATTCAGGAGGAATCTGACGAGTTTCAAGAGAAAAACAGATTAAAGCAAGGAGTCGTAGAGATTCCAGTGACAATTGAATGTCCAAATGTGCCACTTGCAGAAGG
>JAPLFV010000349.1 GCA_026390495.1 Pseudomonadota bacterium
GTGTGGCCTTTCCAAATGGTGAGATCTCGAGTTTAGCAAGTTGGCTCAAACCCAGTCACGGTGTGGTTGTGATTGCGAATCGATTGGATCAAGTGAATCGACCCAGTGATTTGTCTGAGTTATATAAGGCGAGCCAAGATTGGATGTCGGCCTGGGCAAGGCGCGATTTAGAAGGCTATATTGGGGCCTATGATTCAGATTTTCAGCACAATGGTAAAACACTTGCGGCTTACCGAGCCTACAAACAAGCTGTTTTTAAGCGTTATAAAGAGATGACGGTTAAGATGGAGAATGTGCGCATTGTGACTCATCCCAAATATGCGTTGGTGATGATGAATCAAGATTTTAAAGGGGATGGTCATTTTAAATCCGACGGTCGTAAGCTGCTTTATTGGCGTCGCGACACTTCTGGGCGATGGAAGATTGTTCGAGAAATGTTTGATAATTTTTTAATGAATCCTGTTCAGTTCAATGCTGAAGAGATTACCGGTGTCAATCTGAAGGCTCAGAATAATGTATCAACACCTGATTCAACGATGCTTCATCGTATCGCTAAGCCTATTGCAATTAAAACTCAGTAATCATTTTTTTGACGCACTATAGGCAATTGCCATATTTTGCATCATTTATAAAATTCTCATCTTTGAAAACAATGAAAGCGTACAGGACGTTGGTCCTGTGTCGGTTGACTCCTAGCTTACGCTATATGGTTTGTGCGCCCATGTCCTAAGGTTTTCCATTCAATCTGACTACGACTAAATGGCTCTAGGATCTTTTTTTTTCGTTTGCTACAATCTTCCAGCTATTAAATTTTTGAGGAGGATTTTGTGAGAATAAATTTTAGTCAATGTGCGCTTGTTATCTTAAGTACGATTTTTCTTGCTGGAAATTCTAGAGTTTCCTTTGCGCAGAGTCTCTATAATGCAGGAGGCAAAAATGTTGAAATCAAAGATTTGTCGCCATCTCAACAACAGCAAATTTTTGACATCCAGTTTGAGGCTTATGAAAAGACGCGAATGACTGTTGAAAATATGATATTTGAAAATCATGTGGATCAAGAAGCAAAGAAACAAAATAAGAAGCCAGATGAAGTTGTTCAAAAAATCCTTGACGTCAAAAATCCCTCAGATAAAGACATCAAAAAGTGGTACGAAGAAAATAAAACAAAAATCCCGCCAAATTTAAAGTTTGATGACATCAAAGATAAAATTGGTGAAGTTGTAAAACAAGAAAAGATGAAATCAAAGCGTGATGAGCTTTTGGAAAAATTGAAAAAAGAACAAAAATTTACTTTTGCAATGACTAAGCCAGTGGCCCCTGTGATCGATGTAAAAATTGATGGATTTCAATCCAAAGGCAAAGCTGATGCAAAAGTCACAATCGTCGAATTTGCTGATTATCAGTGTCCTCATTGCAAACATGCTGCAGAAGCATTTAAGAAGGTAACTGATAAGTATAAAGACAAAGTGAAGTTTGTTTATATCGATTTCCCAATTAATCCATCTGGAATCTCAAAATTAGTCGCGGAGGCCTCTTACTGCGCAGCGGAGCAGGGTAAATTTTGGGAGTTCCATTATAAAGCTTTTGAATCTCAGGCAACTTTGGACAAAGATTCTTCTGCAAAGCTTGCAAAGGATCTAAAAATGGATGAGGGGAAGTTTAAGGCTTGTGTTGATGGGGGAGCTACTAAGGCCACAGTTGAAAAGGGTAGAGCGGAAGGCGAGCGGATTGGGATTTCCGGTACTCCTTATATATTGATCAACGGCAGGAAATATGCAGGAGCTCATACAGTCGAGGCTATCACTGCGGAAGTTCAAGAAGCATTAAAATAGACGAATCAATACTGATGATTTGGTTTGGCATTTTGTAAATTTTCAAAAATGTGACCTGTTTTAGTGCTGGAATCTTTAGAAAGATTTAATCGAAATTTGTTGTTTATCAAATGAGAAACAACCCAAACGACACTTTATTTGAAGATTCTAGTATTTCTCTCCACTAGGAACATATTGGCCATTTCTCAACACTTGGGAAATGGCCTTTGTTTAAGTTTTTCCTCCCAAAACCGATTCAGAACTTGACGTGTAGGTTCCTTGGACTTGGTGCGGTCAATTTTTGAGTCCTCTCAAATTGATCGTCTTAGTATAGCTGAAAGGAATTCATCTAGATTGGATCTACGTCGGTTTTGGAAATCGGGAGTTGAGATGTTTTTATTTCGCGTGATTGCAACCTCTTATCTTACAATTTTGGCATTGTATGCCGAAGTTGGGTGGTCGCTTTCTGCAAGCGCACTTCGGATGGAGCAAGAGGCAATTCAAACATCGAAGCAGCGCATTAGTCAGGTTCTCAATAGATATTGCGGAGAGTCCTGCGAGTTAATCAACGTCAGTGCAACAGTGGAAGAGTCGTCTATAGATTCTGAAGAATTTGGATTTGAAGGAATTAGTGCCGAGTCGCCCTCCAATTTGCAAGTTTCAGTTTTAGGTGTCGATTTGCAGGTGGATGATCGAATCTCAACGACGGATCGCGATCGATTGACAAAACTTCTAACCAATTCCTTGCGAAGTATGACGCCAAATGTCCAAATTAATTGGAGCACAGTTAGTGTCCCTCAAATCGGAGTTTCGGGAGATATTGAGGATAGGCTTAAGCAAATCATGCATCAAAAGATTACTTCCAGTGCCCAGGGAGTTCTAGATGGATATTGTGCGTCTGATTGTATCTTGACAAATGTTTCGGTTGCCGGGCGCCTCATTTCTCCTGATGATGCCAGAGGAATCAGCGAAAAAGAGCTTGTAAGAGATCGAGAGTCAAAAGGCATCTTAAGATTAGATGGCATAGATGTAGATATAAGTGTTGATTCTTCAATCGACAATTCAAATCAAAAAAAGATTTTGAACCTCATTAAAGCTCGCACAAAATATGCGTACCCCGTGAACGTGAATCTGTCTCCCGTTGATTTCCCAGTCGCGACACAAAGTAAGAAGGCAGAGGCCCAAGACCCATGGGGACTGGAACGGTTACGGCAGACACTTCAGATTTTTCGCGATTTGGCAGGGACAAAAGAAATCATAACCAGCACAAACAATTCTACCAATTCAGTTTCAGATTCAAAAAGCAATTCTGTTCAAACAGCCACCAATATTGACAAGAATGAAGTTAAGGAATTAAAAGAGGTGAGAGAGTCTAGGTCTTCGAAGGAGCTATCAAGCTCAATGGAGAAGAATGATGTGACCTCCAGCTCGAATGAAGTTTCGAAATCCGATTCTGCCTTAAAATCAGAAGGGACGCAGAATTACGAATATGCCATGTATATCGGTGCATTTATTTTACTTGCTGGAATAGTGGTGGCATTGATTATGCGATTTAGCGGTGCAGCTAAAGATGCTCGATTTATGATGGAAGCTGCAAATGCAACTCGTCGCGACGGCGGCAGCGGTGTTGATAGTGGTCAAATGGCCGCGTCTGCAGGATCTGACCGAGGTAGCGGTCAGCAGGCAATTCAATCCCATGGTGGGTCTTGGAGTGGCAATGTAAATGAAGCTAAACTCTCCACAAAATTTAAATTAGAGAATATTAGAGACGAGATACTTCGCATCTTTATGGAAAATCCCAAAGTTGCAAAAGATGTATTTACGCGAATGTTGCAAGAAGACGGAGTTGATTTGACATCAAAATATGTCTATATCTTTGGACCGATGGTCGTATTTGAACTCATCCAAGATCCCGGACTGCAAAGAGATATTCATGATCTTAGTGAATATTATCACAAATCTTCCTTCAGCTTTTCTGATGACCAGACTCTGGAGCTGCTATCGGGTCTGAAAACAAAAATTACAGCTTCTGAGATCAAGTTACTTTCAAGGAAGCGTGCAGAACAATTCGATTTTCTTCAGAACCTGGATGCACCGCAGATATATATGCTTATCAATGAGGAGAAGACTCAAATTCAAGGAATCGTATTGACGCAGTTGAATCATCAAAGACGAAGAGCAGTTTTTGATATGTACGAAGGTCCAGCAAAAGTGAGTCTGATGCGAGAGCTATCGAAGTCAGATGCAATCCCTAAAGAGTATCTATCTAACGTTGCAAAAGCTCTTCATAGAAAAGTCATGTCGCGAAGTGAGTTTGATACAGAGCAGTTAAGATCCAGCGATGTATTGTTTGACTTACTCGAAAAATCGCCATTGTTAGAACAGCGAGCATTGATGGCTGATTTAGTTCGCACAAATCCAGAATCGGCTCGTGCGATTAAGCTCAAACTAGTGACAGTCGAGATGTTGCCTTACCTGAAAGACGGTCATCTACTTGAATTGGTTATGGGGCTCGAACGTTCCGACTTGTTGGCGTTCTTGGTTGGTACAGCTGATCACATTCGAGATCTGTTACTAGGGAAGGCTCCAAGAGAGTTGGCATCTAGTTGGGTTGAAGATATTGAACAGATGACTGGCGTCGAAGAGGCGACTTATCGCCTTGCAGAATTGAAGATTTTGAATCGACTTCGAACTCTTGCCAATAATGGCGCGATACGCTTACTTGATATCAATGATCGAATCTTCTCCGATGAGTCTTTAGCAGAAATACGTCGGAATATTGAGATGACTGATATTCCAGTTGGTAGAAATTCAATGGCTGCTTAGCATAGTTTTTCAAAAAGTGAATTTAAAAATCTTCGTCACTCTGTTCCACCCTCCCTGGTCGGTGGTGCTGTTGACGTCGTTAGTAGTGTTGACGTCGTTAGTAGTGTTGACGTCGGTAGTAGTGTTGACGTCGGTAGTAGTGTTGACGTCGGTAGTAGTGTTGACGTCGGTAGTAGTGTTGACGTCGGCAGGGCGGTCGCATGAGTCTTAATTTCAAGGGTATATGATTTGATTGTATACTACTCATTTATTTCACCGGAGATTTAAATGAGCTGTAAGCCTGACAACTACTTATTAGAAGAACTAATCGAATCTCTAAGTTCGATCAACGACCCGCGAGACTCCCGCACATTGCATCCATTGATGGATATCCTGGTGATATCTGTACTTGCGGTGATGTCAGGTGCCGAAACAATGGCTGATATCGAAACTTTTGCGATAGAACGAGAGAAATGGTTAAGAAAGTTTATTGAACTTCCAGTAGGACTTCCGTCATACGATACATATAGTCGCGTGCTATCGATTCTTGATCCCAAGGAACTCGATGAGGCATTTACACAGTGGGTTCGCGACTCAGTTTTGGGGGGTGTGATTCCTGAGACTATTAGTATAGATGGAAAGAGTATCAAAGGCACTGAAAGGCGATTCAAGACAGTAACAAATGGCCGCCCACTTCATGTTGTGAGCGCGTACTCTCACCGGTACGGTTTGACGCTAACCGGAGAGTCCACGTCAACAAGTGGGTCAGAAAGTATTTCGGCTATTGAATGCCTCAAAAGGCTGGATATCAAAGGTTCGATGATCTTGGCAGATGCCGCATTCAGCACTAATCGATTGGCAGAACAAATTAAAGGTCAAAAGGGCGATTACATATTTCCAATCAAAAGGAATCAAAGACACTCCTTAAAAGAAATCGAGGATTTATTTGCAAAAAATAGCGGAGAGTCTGCCAATAAAATTAATGATGGGCACGGGAGGCAAGAGGTTCGTACTATTCGTGTAATTTCGACCGATAGTTTGAGTGATAATTTCAAGTCTCAATGGCCTGGATGTAAGCTGGTCTTTGAATTGACCAGGACTCGTGTAGCTCCTGATCGACGAGCCAATATTCAAGTGACTGGGCCGGATGGTGGAAAACTATATCGAAGAAACACGGCAACGACAAAAAAATCACAAACAATAACACATTTTGTTTGTAGTCGTGTTATCGACGCGAGTACAGCTCTATCGCTGGTAAGAGAACATTGGGGTATCGAAAACGGCTTGCATTGGATGTTAGACGTGGCATTTAGGGAAGACAACTGTCTAGTACGCGCAAAACACCTCGCATTTACACTTCATGTTTTACGAAAAATTGCACTCAACATGATCCGAAGCTCGAAGACAACAGGCAGCATCAGGACGCGAATGAAACGAGCAGCTTTAAACGAAAAATTTCACGAGCAACTACTTCAGCCAAAGGTTATGCACCCTTGAAATTAAGACTCATGCGAACGCCCTGCCAACGTCAACAGTGGCTAGTAAATTTCAGTCCGCAACTAACTCGCGATACATACCCGCGAAGTTAAAGCATGTGGTTTGGCGGCGAGATGGTGGACAATGTTCGCAGTGTAAGAGTCGCCGAAATTTAAATTTTGATGTTCGCAGTGTAAGAGTCGCCGAAATTTAAATTTTGATCATATAGTGCCGATTTCAATGCGGGGAGCGACGTCTTTCGAGAATCTTCGTTTACTTTGCTTTCAGTGCAACCAGCGAGCTGCGACTAAGCAATTTGGATTGGCTTTTATGACTGAGAGAGTGTAAAGCTTGCGACACTAACCATACTGGGCCTCAAAAACGAATCGAATATGTTCTCATTCAATCTTCAACACGCTCTTAATTGTGTCAATACTTCTTCGAACCAGGTCGGTGACCAATCCCTTCGATACCAAGCTACAACTAACTTGTCCTTCATCGATTTTCCCTCGTTTAGTAAATATAGCTTTTTTTCTGAGATGAATGGCCTAGCTATATTCCTTTCCAAAATTCCGTACCCGATTCCATGACAGAGTAAATCTGACAGTGTCTTATTTTCGTTAGCAAATAGTCTAGGACGTTTTAGATGCTTCATCAAATTGAAGTGCCTCAAGTAGTTTAGGCTCGTTTCATCTTGTGGGTGAAACGCGAAGAGACGCTCGTTATTTACGATGTCAATGAGAGACCTTTCTTTCCACTTGGGATGGCAAAGAAGGACGTATTCATCTGCTTCTATGCTACAGAACTCGAATTCTGGTTTAAGTTGCTCTGGATGTAGTATCGCGAAGTCGGCTGCGCCTGATTTCAGTAATTGGCTTCGGTCTTCGTAGTCATTAATCATGAATCTCAGATTTAGATTTGGCCATTTGTCCATAACTGGCATTAGTTGTGACACAGCTCGACTAGACATAAAACTTGTGGGACCAGTCACAACCAGTTCGACATCTTGGTTTCTGCCTAAACCAGTGATTTCAGATAGAGTCCTTCGTTCCGATTCTTCAGCATTTTTGCAATATCGTAAAAGTGAGTGTCCTTCCTTAGTGAGGGTCATTCCTGAAGTTCTTCGAATAAAGAGAGTGACACCCAAATCCTCTTCGAGGTTTTTAATCCTTTGGGTGATCGCCGTTTGACCGACACGAAGTTGTTTGGCGGCGCTAACGACGGTACCCAATTCACACGTCATTACAAAGGCTTTCAGGTTTTGGCTTAGTAATATCATTTTTTTAGATACCTCAATCTTTAATATGCATTTTACTAATATTATGCCTAATATTATATCAGAAGACAACTAGGCAATGCTGTCTGTTGCCTTCAGACAAAAAGGAGTTTTTATATGATAGTGACAAGAGTTGTTTTTTTGTGTGCGTTCGCATCACTTTGTTTTAAGGCCTTACCAGCGCAGGCGCAGTCTAAGAGAGATGTTGCCGGGCTTTCTGTTTACACTCGTGCCAAGTTTTTGCCAAATGAAGAAACTGCAGTTGATATCACAGATGTGGCTATCAATGACTTGGCGGCCCGTGGTCCGGCCCGGGAGCTGTTTCATATTCTTAAATCATTCGTACCTCGCGACGAAAGCGCCACCGCGGCGGAAAGGTATAATCTTGCTATAGAAGGCCAAAACTTGCTGTATGCAACTAATTGGACGCAACAAGGAAAGCAAAAACTTTCAGCTCATTTTAGTGACACTGCAAGATCTGTATCGATCTATAGTGATGCAGAGCAGCATGAGGTCGTTATTTATAATGAATCGCTAGTTGAGGCTATGATTCCTGTTATGAAAAATCTTGGATATCCAGTCCAAACAGGGCCGTCTTGGCAAAGAGGTGTCAGTGTTAGTGGAAGATTCGTGACCTGTTCCAATAAAATGACCAGTATGTCGTCGCGAAGATTTTGCAGTGTTTCTTTGAAAAATCCCAATTGATGATACTCAGGCACTTTAAAATATTGAGATTTTAGAATCTGGCCGGCAAAACTCTCTTCATAAATACCTAGTTTGCCGGCTAATTTTCGTTCAAATGTTTAAGTGTTTTATTTTGTGATTGACTCCCAACGCACTTGATTCCAGTCATAGGCAAATTCATTGATGAGTCGCTTGTGAGCGCGCTCTTCTTGCCACATGTTGAACGCTCGAAAGCAATAGCTGTGATGTGGATCCGATAAAGCTCCGATATGGATGATCATTGGTGTTTGATCATCTCGCATAAATCCCCGGTCGGAATTTGTTAATGCCAGACATTCTTCAGAGCTTAGGAATGGTTTTCTGGGCCTATTTGACGTTGATTCTCGATCGATACCAAGATTCAATATTCCGTGCATTGCGTGAACTGGTTCAATGCCAAATTTAGCGATGATCTCTAGAGCCAAGTCATCGGCCTCCTGTTCGGCGGTGTAATAGCCAAAACGATTTTTCTCAGATTTTTCTAGAAGTTCGCGAAGAGATAGATCTTGGTCTGTGAAAAATTTCGACCATGACTTTAAGGCGTCATTTAATGTTACGGCGTTGATATCTGCGATGAGTCGTAGGCCTTGATTGGACCAATGTTGGCGGATTAGATTTAAAAGTGAATTCTGGTCAACTTGCTGGTTTTTTGCGATTCCGGCAGTGACACTTATGTTTTTACTGCATTGCAAAAATGCAGTTTCAGCACTTTCATAGTCTGATTTTATATTTGCGAAATTTTTTGAAGACCTTGGAAATTCTTTCCAGCCCACAGTGTTCGATATTTTTTCAAGGCCTGTTTTAGCAATGAAACATTCATTTTGGCAAGAAGTACCATTGACGCATATTTGAGAGATGTCTGATTGCATCAGCCATTCCATGAGCGGTTTTGCAATTTCAGGCTGTAGTTGGTTTTTCAAGAAAGCATTGTCCACAGAGATGGTGTACATGTTGGTCAAGATAGGACTCAATTGTTTTGCAAGTTCGGTAAAACCAAGTGATGAATCAGCAGCTTTTGGTTTGATTGACAAAGGTTCGCTGAAGTTTTGTTGATAGAAAAATTCAACTTTGCTTCGATTCGTCACTAAATGGGCGCGATAAATATGTGCCAATTCATGTGCCAGTACATAAACAAACTCTTTTTCTGTTTTGAGAGTTTTAATGAGTCCATCTGTTACGACTACCCAATTTGACACCGCGGGAATTGCGAGGAGATTTGCAGTTGAAAAGTCCTTACCAGAACAAGTACCCGTAATTTCTAGCTCCGGCTTAGGGGATGATTTTTTGAACGCAAAACCGCAGTCATTAAGTTCTTTATTAATGTGAGTATTGATATTGTCGATGTCGATATCAGATATTTCTTTTATGTTACACGGAAATTTGGTCGATTTTGACAATGAGAAGTCTAAAGCTTGTGCACGAGGATCTCGAGGAATGGAAGTTAACTTTCCGCTTATGCTCAGCGCATCAAACTTCGGTCCAGCTGGATTTAAGCCTGAGATCTTCGCGTCAAAGCAGATTCGATTGGTGATAGATAGCGCGTCTTTTCTAGGGGAAACCATGACCATCAATTTGGGAGTCGGTACTATTTTTAGTTCCGGGTGGTCTACTAGCATTTTGGAATGAATGCGGCTAATCCAAGCTCCGCCAATATCGAGTAATGGATGACCATCTTCGGCAACTTTAGAACCAGGTATGAAAGTCGACGAGACAGTGGCCTGTTCAATTTGTGGAACGTCGGCCCATTGATACTTGAAGGTTGATTGGAGAATCTCTGCCTCCGTATGTTTCGACTGAGATATATCGCTCGTTGTGCGGCAACTGACTAACGCATATGGCAGCATTGCGCCAATAGCGATCGAAGCGGAAAAGAAAATAAAAGTGGATTTTTGCTGATATCTCTCCTTTGAACATCTTCCAATTTTCGTGCATTTCTTCATCTCAATGGTGTGTCCTTTTTTGTTTGCAATGATCAGAATTTTTTTGGA